>JADFYC010000126.1 GCA_015233295.1 Deltaproteobacteria bacterium
TGAGGGCCAGGGTTCTGACCCATCTTAAACTCAAGATGACCATCGCCAGACTGGAAGAATCACTGTCTGAAATCAAGAGATTGTCCGGACTGCTTCCGATTTGTGGGCACTGCAAAAAAATTAGATCCGACGATGGTTACTGGCAGCAGGTCGAAGCCTATATCACAAAACATTCGGAAGCTAAGTTCAGTCACAGCATCTGTCCGCAGTGCGTCGAAAAGTTTTACCCGGAAATCGCCAAAAAGTTGAGAGAGCGCGAGATAATTTCGGAGTAGGCTGGCCGTTTCCATTGACTTACAAGAGTCAGGCCGGCTCCGGCCCCCGGGATCACGCTTCAAGTAGTAGATCATATAGGGACTTCAGACCATGATGACATTTCCTGGTTACCAGATCACGGAAACTCTCTACGAGAGCCATAATTCGATCGTCTTCGGAGGCCGAAGGAACACCGACAACCTGCCTGTGGTTCTAAAATTGCTGAAAAGAGATTACCCCACGGCAGCGGAACTGGAACGATTTAGACGAGAATACGAAATGACGCGCGGTTTGGGGGTGGATGGCGTTATTCAGGCTTATGGCCTGGAGAAGTCTCACAACAGCCTGGTCATGGTTCTGGAAGATTTTGGCGGCGAATCCTTAGCCCGCCTCCATCCTGCCCGCGAATTAGGTCTGTCCGGTTTTTTATCCCTGGCCGTTCGAGTGACCGAGATTTTGAGTCAAATTCACCGGAAAAACATCATGCATAAGGATATCAATCCCTCCAATATCGTGTGGAATCCGACCACCAATCAAGTAAAGATAATTGATTTTGGGATCGCCACCTCATTGCCCAGGGAAAACCCGGAAATCCGCAATCCCAATGTGTTGGAAGGAACGCTGGCTTATATGTCTCCGGAACAGACGGGGCGGATGAACCGGGCCATGGACTACCGGACGGACTTGTATTCTCTGGGGGTTACTTTTTATGAAATGCTGACCGGATTTTTGCCGTTTCGGACCGATGACGCCATGGAAATGATCCATTGTCATATCGCCAAAACACCAAAGCCGCCCGTCGAACTCAACCGCCAGATTCCAAAGCTTCTATCCGATGTCGTTGAAAAATTGTTGGCTAAAAGCGCAGAAGACCGGTATCAGGGGGCACTGGGGCTCAAGGCGGATTTGGAGCAATGTCGCGATCTCTATCAGTCAGATGGAACCATCCGATTTTTTGAGATCGGCCGACAGGATATGGCGGACAGATTTCAAATTCCGCAAAAATTGTATGGCCGCCAGGAGGAGATCGCCACCCTGCTGGCCTCATTTGAGCGGGTCGGCCGGGGCGCCAAAGAGATGATTCTGGTGGCGGGGTATGCTGGGGTCGGTAAATCCGCCCTGGTCCAGGAGATCCACAAACCAATCCTGGCCAAGAGGGGATATTTTATTTCCGGGAAATTCGATCAGTTTCAACGCAACATCCCCTATTCCTCGCTCATCCAGGCCTTTCAGACCATGGTCAGGCTCCTGTTAACTGAAAGCGAAGCCGGCCTGGCCTGCTGGAAAGAAAGACTGCTGAGAATGTTGGGGCCTAATGGGCAATTGATTATCGATGTCATCCCGGAGATCGAGTTGATCATCGGCCGGCAACCGGCTGTCCCGGAGATGCCGCCCGGAGAATCCCAAAATCGGTTTAATCTGACCTTTCGACATTTCTTGGGCGCCTTGGCCACGTTAGAGCATCCCCTAGTCATTTTCTTAGATGATCTGCAATGGGCTGATTTGCCTTCTTTAAAACTCATCGAGCTGTTCATGACCAGTCCGGGATCAAACTATATCTTGATGATCGGAGCGTTCCGGGACAATGAAGTTAATGCCGTCCATCCATTGATGTTGACTTTGGAGGAAATTAGGGCCGCCAAGGCCACTATCAATACCATCACCCTGACTCCTTTGGCCCTTTCCCATGTCAATCAGCTTATCTCCGAGACCTTGAGGTGTCAGGCCGAGCCGGCTCTCCCCCTGGCGGAGCTGTGTTTGCAAAAAACACAAGGTAACCCTTTCTTCTTGAACCAGTTCTTGCAAGCTTTATATACGGAGGGCCTCATTAGGCTGGTTCCCCCTCCGACGCATCTCAGCGGCGGAGCCTGGAGCTGGCAATGGGACGTTGACCGGATCCGGCAAGCGGAGATAACGGACAATGTGGTGGATCTGATGACCGGCAAGATTCAAAAGCTGCCTGAAAAATCGCAGCATGTGTTGCAGTTGGCGGCATATATCGGCAACCGGTTCGATACACTGATGCTCTCGATTGTGAATGAAGCGCCACCGACGGAAACAGAGGCCGATTTGTGGCCGGCCCTGCAGGAAGGTCTGATATTGCCCGTCCATGATGGGTCCGGGTCCCTGCAAGACCCTGGCGCCGGCTTGAGAGTATCTTATCGGTTCTTGCACGACCGGGTACAGCAGGCGGCCTATTCAATGATTGCTGAAGGTCATACCCAAGAATTACACCTGAAAGTCGGACGACTCATGTGGGGCCACACCTTAGCCCCGGAGCAAGACGAAAAGCTGTTTGAAATCGTTAACCATATGAACATTGGGGCCGAACTCATCTCAGATCGGCCGGAGCGGGAAAGGCTGGCCGAATTGAATCTTTTTGCCGGTCAAAAAGCCAAGGCCTCCGGCGCCTATGAGCCGGCGTTCAGATACTTGACCGGTGGCTTGAGACTGCTTAGCGATGCCGCCTGGGACCGGCGGTATGATCTGGCCTTGTCGCTGCATGTGGAGGCCGCGGAGGCCGCCTGTTTGAGCGCCAATTTTGAGGAGATGAGGCAACTGGCCGAGATGGTGCTGGACCATGCCGCGACGTTATTGGACAAATTAAGAGTCTATGAAGTCCAGATCCTGGCCTATACCGCGTTAAATAAACCCCTGGAGGCCATAGAAACGGGATTGGCCGGGCTGCGGCTTCTGGGGACCAGGTTTCCAAAAAAACCCGGAAAACTGCATGGATGGCTGAATTTACTCAGAACAAAGGCCGCCTGGTCTGGAAAAAGAATCCCGGACCTGGTCGATCTGCCGGCCATGACGGATCCAAAAGCCCTGGCTGCCATGCGGATCATGACCAACCTCCTGCAGCCCGCCTATGCGGCCGCGCCGGCCCTTTATCTCTTAATTGTTCTCAAACAGATAGGTTTATCCATCAAATATGGTAATTCCTCTTACGCCTGTATCGCCTATGTGTCCTATGGGGTAATTCATTGTGGTCTACTGGGTAAGATCGATGCCGGGTATCAGTTTGGGACCCTGGCCATGACTTTACTTCAACGTTTGAACGCCAGGGACCAGAAAGCGATAACCTGCAGCGTTCACAACATTTTTATCCGGCCCTGGAAGGAACATCCCAAAGAAATACTCAACCCCCTGCTGGAGGCCTATCAAAGCGGACTGGATACCGGTGCTTTGGAATGGGCCGGGGTGTCTTTGTATGGGTACACTGCTTTTTTACTCGGAATGGGCGAGAAGCTGGACGTGTTGGAACATAAAATGAGGTCATCCGTCGAGTCTATCACCCAACTCAAGCAGAAAATTCATGCTTACCGATGCCGGATGAACCTCCAAACGGTCCTCAATTTAAGGGGAGAATATCAAGACCCCGGCCGGCTGATGGGGGAGGCCTATGACGAACGAATTATGATACCGATTCATCTCAAGTCCAATGATAGAACCACCCTGGCCATATTGTATATCCGCAAGATGATTCTTTGTCTGTTCTTTGATGACTATCCTCAAGCCATCAAAAATGCGGAACTAGGCGAGGGGCATTTAGCCGCCCTGCGCGCAGCGGAAGGCTTCGCCCAGTTCTACTTTTATGACTCGCTCGCCCGGCTGGGAGTGTATCCGGCCGCTTCAAAGTCCGAACAAAGGCAAATCCTCAAAAAGGTCACGGCCAGCCAAAAGAAAATAAGGAAATGGGCGGATCATGCGCCGATGAATTTTCTGCACAGGTTTTATCTGGTTGAGGCAGAGCAAGCCCGGGTCCTGGGCCGGGAAGCCGAAGCTAGGGAGTATTATCATCGGGCTATTGAATTAGCCGGACAAAATGAGTATATCCATGAAGAGGCCCGGGCCAATGAGTTGGCTGCCGGATTTTGGCTGGGTAAGGATGAGGAGGCGTATGCGCAGCACCACCTAAAAAAGGCCTGGTATGGCTATCAGCTATGGGGGGCCACGGCCAAGGTTCGTCAATTGGAGGAAAAATATCCCCGGTTGCTGGCCAAAACTGCTTCAGCCCGCACCGGAATGGATGCCGCGGCCATGTCCACGATCACCGGGACCTCGGAAACGCGGTCGGCCAGTCTTGATCTGGCGGCCGTGATGAAAGCCTCGCAGGCCCTTTCTGGTGAAATAGTTCTAGAGAATTTGTTGAATCAATTGATGAAAATCGTGATCCAAAATGCGGGGGCACAAAAAGGATTCTTGCTCCTGAAACAAGACAGCCGCCTCATCTTGAGGGCCCATATTGCTGAGGGAGAAGATAAAACATCTTTCTTGGGCGACATTACCGTTGAGGACTGTGAAGATATTTCGTCCATGATTGTCCAATATGTAGCCAGGACAGGTAAAAATCTGGTCTTGAACAATGCCGCGGCTGAAGGCATATTTACTCAGGATCCGCATGTGCTAAAATACCAAACCCAGTCAATTCTGTGCCTGCCTATTCTGCAGCACGGAGAACTGGCCGGCGTTTTGTACCTGGAAAACAATCAAGTCATCGGAGCGTTTACTCCAGACCGGGTGGAGGTGCTGACGATCCTGTCCTCCCAGGCGGCCATTTCACTCCAAAACGCCCGGCTTTATGAAAGCCTGACCAAAGAAGTTGTCGTGCGTCAACAGGCCGAAGAAGAACTCACTAAGGCCGAGGCGCAATATCGCAGCATATTTGACAACGCCACCGAAGGTATTTTCCAGACCACGCTTGATGGCCGGATACTGATGGCCAACCCGGCCGTCGCAAAAATTCTGGGTTACGATTCTGTGGCGGAAGGCAATGCCCGCCTGGTCCAAGACTTCTATATCAACGCCGTCAGGCGGGATGCATTCCTGGACTTAATAAAGACCCAAGGGGAGGTGAGGGATTTTGTATTTCAGGCCCTCCGCAAAGACGGCCGCGTCATCGATATCTCAACCAATGCCCATGCCGTCCGGGATGAGAACGGCCATATTCTCTATATTGAAGGAATGCTGGATGACGTTACGGAAAAGAGACGGATGGATGAGTTAAAAATCGCCAAGGAGGCCGCGGAGAAGGCGGCCAAAGTCAAAGGCGAATTCCTGGCCAACATGAGTCATGAGATTCGGACCCCCATGAATGCCATAATCGGGTTTTCCGGTCTGGCCTTAAAGACGGAGCTATCACTCAAGCAACACGACTACTTGAGTAAGATCGATGCCTCGGCCAAGTCACTTCTGGGCCTGATAAACGACATCCTGGACTTCTCTAAGATCGAGGCGGGCAAACTGGAGATGGAGTCGATTGATTTTCGGTTGGATGATGTCATGGGGCATATAGTCAATATGATTTCGGTCAAGGCCGCGGAAAAAGGGATCGAGCTGATCAATACCATCGCCCCCGACGTCCCGGAGGCCCTTATCGGAGATCCTTTAAGGCTGGGACAAATCCTGATCAACCTGACCAATAATGCTGTTAAGTTTACTGAATCAGGTAATATTTTAGTGAAGACCGAGTTGGTCGAGAAAAATTTGGAACATTGTCGGCTCAGATTTTCCGTTCAGGATTCCGGCATCGGGATGACACCGGAGCAGTTGGAGAGACTTTTCTCGGCCTTTTCTCAGGCCGACAGCTCCGTAACCCGCAAATTTGGGGGGACCGGGTTGGGCCTGACCATCTCAAAACACCTGGTGGAGATGATGGGCGGGGAGATATTGGTGGAGAGCCGACCGGGGCAGGGGAGCATCTTCTCGTTTACGGTAGAGTTCAAGAAAGGACTTGTCCCAGAGGAACCATGCGTAACGGCGCCGGTAAACCTGACCGGATTTAAGGTGCTGGTGGTTGATGATAACGAGCTGGCCCGGGATGTCTTGGCGGGGCAATTGGAATCTTTCGGGCTCCAGGTCGCTAAGGCCGGCTCCGGTGACGCGGCGCTTCAAGAATTGGCCCAGGCGGCTTCGGGCAAGCCCTATGACCTGGTGCTGATCGACTGGAAGATGCCCAATATGGATGGGATCGAGGCCTCAAAAAGAATCAAGCAGGACGCCGACCTGGAGAAAATCCCGTTGGTTATTATGGTCACGGCTTTCGGCCGAGAGGAGGTCATGAAAAAGGCCGACAAAGCCGGAATAAACGCCTTCCTGATGAAGCCGGTCAGCCCCTCACTGCTATTTGACACCATCATGCAGGTCTTAGGACGGGAAGTCTCGGCGGCGCCCGGAATTAAGCCGGTTATCGAGAGTCATCTGAACATCAGGGAGAAGATCGCGGGGGCCAAAGTGCTTCTGGTTGAAGACAATAACCTGAATCAGCAGGTGGCCGCAGAGATAATGGAATCCGTGGGGTTGATCGTTGACATAGCCAATAATGGGCAAGAAGCGGTTGACGCCGTCGCTCAGACGGATTATGACTTGGTGCTAATGGATGTGCAGATGCCGGTAATGGGCGGATACGAGGCCACCCGACTCATCAGAGCTGATGGCGGCAAGGTCGACCTGCCGATCATTGCCATGACGGCTCATGCCATGAGCGGCGCCAGGGAGGAATGCCTTGAGGTGGGCATGAATGACTATGTCGGTAAGCCCATAGACCCAGACCAGTTGTTTGCCGTCCTGACCCGGTGGATAAAACCGGGGGTGAGAGCGACCGGCGGAGAAGTTACGGCCCCGAGTGAGAAGTCCGGGGTGGAGGATGCCCAGATCGATTTGCCCGACCACCTACCCGGAATCGATGTCGCCTCCGGTTTAAACCGGTTAAACGGAAACAGACGGCTCTATAGCCGGCTCCTATTGGATTTTTCCAGGAAGTACGCTGTGGTAACAGAGGAAATTCGAGTCGCCATAGCCCAAGGTGACCTCCCGGCGGCGGCGGCCCTGGCCCATTCGTTAAAGGGTATTGCCGGCAACATATCAGCCGACGAGATCTACACCGCGGCCCGCGCCCTGGAAATGGGGATTATGGAGAACAAGGCGGACGATTACGCCGGCTTATTGTCCCATCTCGACCAGACGCTCCAACCGGTTCTGGAATCGGTGGCCGGATTGGCCCAGGTTCCGGAGGAAAGACCTTTATCTCCGGATCGGCCGTTGGACCCGGCCCAGGTCGGCCCCATTCTGAAGGAACTGGCCCGGCTCCTTGAAGAATTCAATCCGGATGCCGAAAAATGTTTAGAGGCGTTGAAGAAAAACATGGGCAGTACTATGTTTCAAGAGGAGATTCTCCGCCTTGAAGGATATGTGGCCAAATTTGATTTTCAGAATGCGCTCCACCCATTACAAAAAATTGCACATGGATTGAATATTACTTTAGGGTGACCAAATGAATGACCAGATTGAAAAACAAGCTCTATCCGTCGTCCTGATCGTAGATGATGAACCCGGGAATATTAGAATCTTGGTTGAATTGCTGCGCCCCTATTACACCACCCGAGTGGCCGTGAATGGGGAAACCGCGCTGCGCATAGCCACGTCTGATAATCCTCCCGATCTGATTCTCCTGGACATCATGATGCCGGGAATGGATGGATATGAGGTCTGCCGGAGGTTAAAGGCCGACCCCTACACCCAGCATATTCCGGTGATCTTCATTACCGCCAAAGATAGTGAGGAAGACCAAATCACCGGATTTGAAACCGGGGCGGTAGATTATGTCACCAAGCCGTTTAGCCCGGTGATTGTCAAAGCCAGGGTCAAGACCCATGTGGAACTCAAGAAATTCCGGGAGTTCTATGAAGGTCTCTCGCTCCGAGACGGCCTGACCTGTATCGCCAACCGCCGCAGGTTTGATGAATATCTAAACGCCACCTGGAATATGTCCAGGCGGGAATCTTCTCCTCTGTCATTAATTTTAATCGATATCGATCACTTCAAACTCTTCAACGACAACTATGGCCATAAGGCCGGTGATGCCTGCCTGATCCAGGTGGCCCAGGCCCTGGCCGCTTCTTTAAGACGAAGTGTAGACCTGATGGCTCGGTATGGCGGCGAGGAGTTCGCCTGCATTTTGCCTAATACGACCCTAGATGGGGCCACCTCTTTAGCTGAAAAGTTTCGGGAAGGTATCATGTCACTTCAGATATCCCATGCCTATTCTCCAACCGCCAATTACCTGACCATTAGCCAGGGGGCGGCCACCATGATCCCATCTTCGGATACTTCCCCGGACATCTTGATCAAGGCCGCGGACGCGGCCCTCTACCGGTCTAAGAAAGCCGGGAGAAACATGGTCGGTAGTTGATGTAACTGGTTGCATACAGGTTGCTGGTTGTCTTCAACGGGTCGCCCAACAGATGCTTTCGGGAGCGTCGATTATAGCCGTATCAAGTAAACCAAATTTCACGGAGGATAGAATAATGGCTGGTCGGGTCACCGCCACCAAACCAAAGAATGAGGCTTGCGTTTATCGGCTAAAGGTGACATTGAAACGCAGCAAGCCGCCGATCTGGAGAAGGCTCGAAGTCCGCAGCGACACTAATCTGGAAACGCTCCACAACCTCCTGCAGATCGCCATGGGCTGGAGTAATGACCACCTGCACCAGTTTGTGATAGATGACACATATTATAGTTCGCCGCCTCCCGACTTCGACGATGACGATTTTGACATCGAGGCGGAACCTGGGCAGGATTTCACCCTGGAGCAGGTAGTTCCGGCGGAAAAGACCAAATTCATCTACGAGTACGATTTTGGGGATGATTGGGAGCATCAGATCCTGGTCGAAAAGATTCTGCCCCTCGAACCGGGAAAATATTATCCGGTTTGCGTTGCCGGGAAACGAGCTTGCCCCCTCGAAGACATCGGCGGCATCTGGGGCTATGACTTCTTTCTGGAGGCCCTTAAAGACCCCAATCATCCGAAGCGCAGACAGTATCTGGAGGAGTTCGGAGACGTGATCGATTTTGATCCCGAGGCCTTTGACCTGGACGCCGTCAATGCCGAATTGAGGAAGATATGATAGGGACTGGGATTGTGCTGATTGCCTGAACTATGATTACGTTGATTAGCTTTGATTACGCTGATTAAATGAAGACTATGATGAAGGCGGAATACCACCGTGCAGGATGAGCGGACGATATGGAGGCCACCGCACTAATACCCCGGAAGGGTTACCCAATCTAGCCCAGCGACTGTGTTCGCTTGTCAAGAAAAATTTAAGCGGTCCTCCATTCTGTTTTGTTTTTTACCATCGAATTGAGGATAATCAGTACCTTCCGCATACAGGCAGTCAGG
>JADFYC010000127.1:0-5653 GCA_015233295.1 Deltaproteobacteria bacterium
CCAGGTGATGAAAAGCACGCCTTAGCCTCAATGGGTATTTACATCTTCAAAACGGATATCTTGCTGGATATCTTAAAGCATACCGACCATGTTGATTTCGGCAAGGAAATTATCCCGGAGATGATCCACAACAATCGAGTTTATGCCTACCCCTACCGCAAAATGAACGCCATTGACGATCTTATCTATGTCACCAGGCACGATGGCCGCCGGGAAACCCGGAGAGAAAAGCGGGTTCGGGATTCAGGCTATTGGCGAGACGTAGGAACTCTTGATTCCTACTGGAATTCGAATATGGACTTAACCGGAGTCGATCCATATTTTAATCTATATGGACGGAAATGGCCCATCCGCACCTATCAACGGCAGTATCCCCCGGTCAAGACGGTATTTGAAAACGAACATTCCGATCAACCTCGCGTGGGAAAGGCCGTAGATTCAATCATTGCCCACGGCTGCATCGTCAGCGGCGCCACCGTTCGGCATTGCGTGGTCTCATATAACGTCATTTTCGAAAGCTACTCGTTGGTCGAGGAATCTGTGATCATGGAGAATGTCAGGATCGGGCGGAACTGCAAGATCAGAAAGGCCATAATCGATGAGGGATGCTATATCCCCGATGGGACTGTCATCGGATATGACCCTTTTCAAGACAGAAAACATTACACCCAAACGAACCGCGGTATCGTAGTGGTGAATCAAGACAATTTTCCCGGATACCTGTACTAAACAATTAATCCCGGGAACTTTGCCTCCGGTCTCTTCCAGGGTAAATGAACAGATCCCAACGCTCGGTAAGAGGAATAAATAAAGATAAGTGATCACGACAAGGCAATCGGCCGCAACATGCCGATAAACTGGTAACTTATTGTATTTAAAATAAATTTATCCTTTATATCTGATCAGTTACCGGACATGAGGGAAGATGACGATGGAGAAACTAAAACATCTATGGGTGACTCTTGGCCCAGGGAGTAGAACCAGGTGATGGACAGGGATGAAAAAAAACCGGTCATCTTAATTGTAGATGATGTCCCCAAAAACCTGGAAGTCCTGGGTATCATATTAAAACGTGAGGACTATAGGATATCCGTGGCCACGGGCGGCGAACAGGCCTTGGCGATTGTGACAGAAATTGTCCCGGATCTTATTTTGTTGGATATCATGATGCCCAATATTGACGGGTATGAAGTTTGCAAGAAGCTGAAAGAATCACCCCACACCCGCGACATTCCTATTATCTTCCTGACGGCCAAAACCGAAACTCAAGACATTGTCCACGGCTTCCGGGTCGGGGCTGTTGATTATATCACTAAGCCTTTTAATTCGGCGGAATTATTGGCCAGGGTGCATACCCATCTGGAGCTGAAGGCCGTTAAAGACAACCAACAAAAGCTAATCGCCGGACAAAAACAGCTTATTGCCAAACTTGAAGATGCCCTGGCCCAGGTAAAACAACTCTCCGGATTCATCCCCATTTGTTCCCATTGCAAAAAAATCCGCAATGACGAAGGATTCTGGCAACAGGTAGAGGAATTCGTGGCCAATCACACTGAAGCCCAGTTCAGCCATGGAATTTGCCCCGAATGCCTGAGGAGGCTTTACCCCCAGGTGGCCGAAAGAATAATCCGCAAGGAGAACCCGAAACCATGACGGATTGGCCACGGGCCCATCTGATCGTTAAACGGCCCGACCATCACCCTGACTCTGAAAGCTGGTGGTTTTATGGATAGAAGCTTAATTCAGCCATTCACCGGTCACATTAAACCAGCCAGACCTCCCTGTCCGTCAGACCAAACCAGGGCCGAGGCGATCCGGGACCGTTTCCCAAGTGGTATGACCCTGATTGAGTTGATGGTGGCCGTGGTTATCTTGGGTATACTGATTTCTATATCTATCTTCTGGGTTTATCATTATCAATCTCTGGCCTATGATATTACGGCCAAGCATGATCTGAACGTTTTTATTGAATTTCAGGCCAACTATGCTTCGAATAATGATGATTATCTAGGCAGTACCGGGTCTGTCGTCAGCGGTGTCCCTTCCATCCCCTCAACTATTTCCTTAGAAGGCTTTAACATTTCTCCGGGAGTGACCATTACGGTCACGTCCATCTCGCCTTTCTCTGCGGCCGCCCGACACACTAAAGGGAAAAAAACCTTTTACACCGTCGTCAAAGACGGCACCATCACCGAATAGATTTCTTAAGGATACCCCTGGTGAAATGGAACAGCCGAAGAAGCATCAAGAATTACTTGATAGATCGGGAACTCCAGCTTAGGCTTTTACTGGTGGTGCTGGTCTATGTATTTTCCGTGGTGGTCATCGAACTGGGCCTGGTATTTATCCCCGTGGCCTATGATATGGTTTTTTCATCAAATTTGGCAACTCAATACCGCGCCGCCAATGAATTGATTTCTCTGACTCAGAAGCTGGTTCCCGCTTTGCTGGTGCTGGGTCTGGCCATTTCGATCCACATAATTCTCCTGACCCATCGAATTTGTGGTCCGCTTTTCAATTTTTCCAACGCTTTCAAGCGAATATCCGATGGGGATTTAAGCCGAAAGGTTATAATTCGACAGCACGATTACCTGATCAAGCAACAAAACGATATCAACCAGATGATAGACGGACTGACTGAGCGGCTGCTCTGTTTGCGTGAAGACACTCGGCGGTTAAGGACAATCGTTGATGGCGCCCAGGCTGACCCTGATCCAACTCAGATAGACAAAATCGCCGCAGAAGTCACTAGCCTGGAAAGTCACCTGGAGAGTTGGCGCCTGCCCCAATAGATTCATCCCAACGCAACCAACTTTAGCCGGACTAACCCGGTTCGCCCCTTCCGGGCCGATTTGGACTCGATCATTTCTTAAAAAAGTTCATTCGTTTGCCCTGGGAAAAATTACTTTTTGACTTTACAACTTAATCGAAGTGAGATAGTATTTTTAGTCTTCACCAGTCCCAGGCGTCAGGTCTGGAGGCCGAAAGGTACCCGAGACTTCCTCCCGGTATGTCGGGATCCAAACAAGCTAGAGTATTGATAAGGCCATACCGCCCAATAGCGGAAGACCTTCGCTGACGGCGGGAGTGCTTCAGGTAAGGGACTGCCGGGTTACTTCAACTAGACGTAACCCTTGGTTAATCAATAAGTAACTAATAGCCAGTAAACTCATTATTGTTCAAGGCGAGGTGTCTTGTGAGAAAGGTCTGTTTTTTAACTGTCTTGCTTTTCAGTTTGACCGTCATCCCGGTCTTTGCGCAACAATCTCTGGAGGTAGAAATCCGCAACTTCGGAATCTTTACCCTGGGCGAGAGCCAGGAGATCAAAGACGAAGAAGGTAAAGGGACCAAAGCCGCTCAAGTGAGCAATTATAAGATCGTTACCCAAGGAGATGTGATCACGGCCAAAAAGGGGATAAGCTTCGGTTATACCTATCAAGTGTTTAACCTTCCGCGGCAGCAGGTTTATACGCTGACCCATGCGGCCCTGATCCCCCCCATTAAAACACCCGAAGGCCCGACCATCACTGAAAACAACGTCAGCTTTTCCTTTAAATTCGATGACCGGAATCAAATTTTTTTCAACGGTTTCACCTTTGACCATGATTATGAAATGGTTCCTGGAAAATGGAACTTCGCCGTCATCTATAACGGCCGGGTTCTGGCCAAAAAATCATTCACCGTAGTTACCTCCCCGTAGGCTTTGACCCATTCCCCCTTCCCCTACCGGAACACCTATCGGAGAAACCCGGATGTTGTTCACCCGGAAGGCACACCAGCTAACCCTGGGCGAAGGAAGAATGTGGCAGGGACGTGATCATATTCATGACCCGAGGGTGCAATTTTGTTTGGAGCAGTCACTCAAATAAGACTTTTCTCTTGATTCAGACCGGTGGATTTATTTTTTTAGTCATTTTACGCGGGACCTGTTGTTGAGCAAGCCGCAGATTCACCATAACCGGTACCATTACTAATCGGTACCATATTATTATTGATAGTCTGTTCTTTTTGTGTTACGAAAGGGCACGTCATCAATAAGTTATTTAGGAGCCCACTTTAATGGAATCGATTTCGGACGTTCAGAAACTTATCCAAATAGCCAGAAGAGTAAGAATCCAGATAGTCAAAATGCTTCATCAAGCCGGCACAGGGCACACCGGGGGATCCCTTTCAGCGGCCGACATCCTGGTCGCTCTTTTCTTGTATAAGATGAGACATAAACCGAATAATCCCGAATGGGTGCATCGGGATCGATTCGTCCTTTCCAAAGGCCATGCCTGCCCGGCATATTACGCCGTGCTGGCCGAGTGTGGTTATTTCGTTCCCGAAGAGCTTTACACCCTTCGTCAACTGGGGGCTTGTTTGCAGGGACACCCGGATTGTCTTTTGACCACCGGGGTGGAGGTATCCACCGGATCCCTAGGACAGGGGTTGTCCCTGGCCAATGGCATGGCCCTGGGCAGCAGGTTGGATGGCCGTGGTGCGCGAGTTTACAGCGTGTTAGGCGATGGAGAAGTCCAGGAAGGTCAAATCTGGGAAGCAGCCATGACCGCAGCCCATTACCACCTGGATAATCTTTGCGCCATAATAGACCATAACCACCTCCAGATTGACGGCCGGGTGGAAGACGTGATGAATATTGAGCCGTTGGGGGGTAAGTGGGAAGCCTTCGGTTGGGAGGTCCAAAGTATCGACGGCCACGATATGAAGCAAATTATGGAGGCCCTTGACCAGGCGGAAAAAACCAAGGGTAAGCCAACCATGATAATTGCTGAGACGATCAAGGGAAAGGGCGTGTCTATATTTGAAAATCAGGCGAAGTACCATGGAGTGGCGCCCAATGACGAGGAATTAGCCGTCGCCCTCAGGGAGTTGGCGGCTTGAGATACCGGTTCCTATCCGTTTTTTTAGGGGGAAAATAGTCTTTTTAAAACTCAAAACAAGTTGAGGCATGAGCCTCGGGCCCAGATCTGCCCACAGGAGGATTGTGTTGGTCGAGTTCTTAAGCACCAGAGTCGAATATGGTAAAACATTAGCCAAATTGGGAGAGACTAACCAAAATATCGTGGTCTTGGATGCGGATTTATCTGGTTCTACCAATACCCGTCTATTTGCCAATAAGTTCCCCAACCGTTTTTTTTAATATGGGTGTGTCCGAGCAGGACATGATGAGCACGGCCGCGGGATTGGCAGCGACGGGAAAGATACCTTTTGCCAGCACTTTCGCCATCTTCGCCACCGGCCGGGCCTGGGAGCAAGTCCGCCAGTGTGTCGCCTATTCATTGGCCAACGTCAAGATTGTCGCGACCCACGGAGGAGTTACCGTGGGTGACGACGGCGGGTCCCACCAGGCGGTGGAGGATATTGGGTTGATGCGCATTCTCCCCAATATGACCGTGATCGTCCCGGCTGACGGTGTCGAGACAAGGCGCGTGATCGAAACAATAGCCGATATTAAGGCGCCGGTTTATGTCCGTACCGGTCGGATAGCTACACCGGTAATCTACGACGACAGATATAACTTCAAAATAGGTCGCGCAAGTATCCTCAAAGAAGGGAGAGACGTGACCATCGTCGCCGTGGGAGTGATGGTCCACATAGCCCTGGGTGCGGCTGACTTGTTAAAAAAAGATGGTATCTCCGCCACAGTTGT
>JADFYC010000127.1:5663-9351 GCA_015233295.1 Deltaproteobacteria bacterium
CCATTAAGCCTTTGGATGAGGACACGCTCTTAGAATCAGCCATGATCACCGGGGCGGTTGTTACCGCCGAAGAACATCTGATTAGTGGCGGGCTGGGAAGCGCCGTGTGTGAAGTATTAGCCGACAAATACCCATGCCCGGTTAAGCGCATTGGTATCCAAGACAGATTCGGTATCTCCGGGCCGCCGGAACGTCTCCTGTCCTACTTCGGTTTGACCAGCCAGGCCATTGCCGATGCCGCCAAAAAAGCTATCCAGGCCAGGAAAGATTGCTCATCTAATGAGGTCCCGCGTGTCCGAACGATGCGGGCCTGACCGGTGGCATTGTGGCTCCATGATCTGCCGAGGCGATGTTGAGACGATTGTCAGCGACCAGCCCGGCGTCTTACATTCATGCATTGACATTATTGTCAGCTAATCACTATAATAGGGTCAATAATCCATGTATTACCAATTTTATCCCATAAAACAAAGGAGCAGGTGATGTTCAAATGGATGACCCCCAAAACCCTCTTTTGTCTGACCCTGGTTGCAATTCTTGGGCTGTTCTTGATTGACGGGGAGCTGGTCACTGGGCGAGACCCGGATCCTGATCCGGAATCTACATACAGTGAGATTAAAATATTTGCCGAAGTCCTCAATGAGATCGAGAAGAAGTATGTCGAAAAGGAAGTGCCCAAGACCCTTATCTACGGGGCTATTAAGGGGATGGTCGCCACATTGGACCCCCACTCATCATTCCTGACCCCGGAAGAATATAAGGAATTGACCATTGAGACGAAGGGTAGTTTTAGTGGAATCGGGATCGAGATAACACTCAAAGACGGAGTACTGACGGTGGTCTCCCCCATCGAGGATACTCCGGCCTTTCAAGCCGGATTAAAAGCCGGTGACAAAATAATCAAGATTAATGGTAAAATAACTAAGAATATGAGCCTAATGGATGCGGTCAGAGGTATCCGAGGCGTCAAAGGGTCTACCGTCACTCTGTCCATCCTGAGAGAAGGCGCCACCAAACTTAAAGACTATGTCATTGCTCGGGAAGTTATTCCCATCAAGAGTGTCAAATTTGAGACTCTGGAGCCGGGTTATGTCTATGTGCGCGTCTCCACCTTCCAGGATACGACCCACCAGGATTTGGTCAAGGCTATGAAAACGCTCCAGGAAAACAATAAGCCCCTGAAAGGATTAGTCCTGGATATGCGTAACAATCCCGGTGGGTTACTTGACCAAGCGGTCAAGGTAACTAATGAATTCCTGGAATCCGGCCTGATCGTGTATACCATGGGCCGAAATAAAACTCAGGACCTCAAGTTCTTTGCTCACCCGAATGATCATTATCAAGAATTCCCCATTATTGCTTTAGTCAATGAAGGAAGCGCCAGCGCTTCCGAAATCGTAGCCGGCGCCCTTCAAGATCACAAAAGGGCCGTCATCTTGGGTTCCCAAACCTTTGGCAAAGGTTCCGTCCAAACCATTATTCCGCTGGAAGATGGTTCCGCTCTTCGTCTTACCACGGCCAAGTATTACACTCCCAACGGCCGGGATATTCAAGCCAAGGGCATCACACCCGACATAGTAGTCGAGACGGTCGCGCCCAAAGAGAGTAACAACATTCGCTATCTGCGCGAAAAAGATCTGGAGGGCCACATCAAGGGAAAAGAAGAGGGCGAGGACACGACTCCAGACAAAACACCGGACAAGGCACCGGATAAAGGTAAACCTCTCGATAAAAGCCAAGACAAGGGACGCGACAAAGACCGTAACCAAGAGAAAACAAAAGAGACCACTCATGATGACGGCTCCGGCGATCAGTCAAAACCCGGCCCGGAAGACAAAAAAATCCTCACCGATAAAGAACGGTTAGCCAAAGACGCTCACGTCCAACGGGCGTTACAGCTTCTCAAGTCTTGGGGTATTTTCACCCAGACCTTAAATAAACAACCTGCCGTGTCCAAGTAATTATGGCTTCCGGCGAGGAGGGGGCAACCCCAAAAAATCCCCAATCGGCTAAAAAGCCCACCGGGAAAAAAAGGGTCTCCAAACCTAGATTATCAACCAAGACAAAGACGAGCCAACCGCCGTGGTTCCTCCGCGGTTGGCTCGTCTTTAGTTTAAGCCTTGTGGCTATACTGACCATGGTCGGGATATTTCATTTCCTCTCCCCCGACAAATCAAAAAAAACGCCTCCTCCGGGAGACTCCAGGGTGGCCCCGGCCCCCAAAACCCCAACCAGACCTAAAATAACACCAGAGGACAGAGATACCGAGTCTGATCCCGCTTCGTTGGTGGAACGCGCCGACCAGGTGGTTCTACGAGCGCTCTTTGATCTAGGTCTGTCAAAAGACGATATCACCAGCCGTGAAGAACAGTTGAATAAACATCGTGAGAGGCGGTACATCAGTTACCGGCTTACGGTGAGATCGACCAAACGGTTTACGAATGCCAGGATTCTGGACATCTTTAACCTTCAGGCAGCCGCCCATGACCAGGGCGAGATGACGTTTTTCATTACCGGCGACAAAGACAAAACACTGTCGGTGATAATCAAAGGAGTGCTCACTCATCAAATAACCTTCAAACCTGCCGCGGCCCTTCACACGGTTACCCCCCCGGCTCCCGTAACCATACCCCAGGTGACCCGGCATACCCAGGCCACACCCAGTCCAATTCCTTCACCTTCCATGCCCGGACATCCCACGCCCACATCCCGTCAGGTCTGGGCTCCGACAGTTACTCCGCCCCCAACTCCGTTGCCGCAGGTTACCCCCACCCGCCTGCCCCGAGAGCCCGAGATGACTGGAGAGCTGTCGCCGAAACAGCCAAAGGTGGTTATTATTATAGATGATATGGGGTATCACTACGAGTTGGACAAAAAGCTTTTGGCCCTCGACCCGGCTTTAACTTTTTCCATTCTACCGTTCAGTCCACACGGTAAACAGGTGGCCAATGAAGCCCGGCGGCTGGGCCGGGAAATCATGCTCCACATGCCCATGGAGCCGGCTTCTTATCCTCGAACAGATCCCGGCCCCGGGGCCCTATTGACGACCATGTCTTCCGAGGAACTACTCAAAAGGCTGGGACTGGCTTTAGATGACGTTCCTTTCGTGGTGGGCGTCAACAACCATATGGGTTCGGCCTTCACGACCAATGCGGCCAAACTGGAACCCATTTTGACCGAGATTAAAAAGAGAAATCTTTACTTTGTGGACAGCCAGACTTCGGACAAAAGCGTGGCCTTCGCTTTATCCCGCCGGCTCGGGGTCAGAACTGCCAGGCGGGCTGTCTTCTTAGATAACCGGCAGAATCATGAAGCCATTGTGGCCAGTCTTCACCAATTAATCCACTTGGCTGAAACCGGGGGCGAGGCCCTGGCTATCTGTCACCCTCACCAAGAGACCTATCTGGCGTTGAAAGAACAATTACCTCTGCTCAAAGCTAAGGTAGTCTTGGAGCGAGCCTCCCATTTAGTCAGATGATTCTTGTTACTTGTTGCATGTTACTTGTCAATGTCATTGACTTAAGGGTGCATCGGGAGTGAGCTGACGGTCCTACATTCAAAAGGAATAAGCTTACTCCCGAAATGCTCCTCAATGTCATTGACTTAAGGTGCAAGGTCATCGGATCCTATTCTAATAAATAGTCTATTCCGATTAAGCCCTGAAAGGGCGCTCTTGGTTAGCCCAGGG
>JADFYC010000128.1:0-8745 GCA_015233295.1 Deltaproteobacteria bacterium
GGGTATTGATCTCGATCTTGCGCATAATGGCAGTATCTTCTACCAGCAATATCTTTATCTTTTTGAAGTCGACAGACATCACATGATCTCCCAATCACGAATTCAAGGTCAATCTATTGGTCAAGCGAGGGGAAGATAGTTTCAATTTTCCGTTTCAAGGTCTCCCGCGAGAAGGGCTTGGCGATATAATTGGTCACTCCGGCCTGAACTGCTTTAAGGATGTTCCTTTTGAGGGTTTCCACCGTCACCATTAAGAAGGGGATATGTTTGAGCTCTTCATCTTGACGAATAATTTCAACTAGCTGTAGTCCACTAAGCCGAGGCATATTCCAATCGCAAATGATGAGATCAAACTTTTCCTTCTTGAGCATGGGCAACGCCGTGGCCCCATCATCCGCCTCAGCGACGTTGGTGTATCCCAGATGACGGAGATGGTTTCTCATGATTCTACGCATAGTGACAAAATCGTCGACCACGAGAATACGCGCCTTTGGATCTAACATCCTTTATCCTTAAAGCAAATCTACCAGTAACAGCTTACCGGGGCGTTCCGGACTGCCGTCTAGCCTCCTCACTGGGTGCGAACCGCAGACGAGGGAGTAGGCGCCCCGGCCAGGTTGATATCCATAATCCGTCTCTGAGGTTCTCGATTTTCTTTAGCCAGCGGCAAGGGCAAAGGAACCTTCTCCACCACAAATAGGCCATAGCCTTCCAATCCAATGATTTTAACCGGACTATTGGTCAGCAAACGCATTTTGCCGACACCCACATTGGATAGAATTTGGGCGCCAATGCCATAGTCCCGCAAATCTGGTTGGAGCAACTCCGGCGGTTCGGCTTCAGCCTGCCCGACCGCTTCATCAATTCTAGTATAATCATCGAATTTTTCAATTAATCTTGCTTCACGTCCCTCGCGGTGGATATATAGAATAACGCCTTTACCGGCCTCCTCCACCATCCGCATGGACGCTTCCAGAAGATCCCCACAGGCGCACCTGAGTGACCCAAACACATCACCCAACAGACACTCACTATGGACCCTGACCAGCGTCGGTTCATCCGGGGTGATGGTCCCCTTCACCAGGGCCAGGTGCTGCTGTTTGTCCACGTCGTTAACATAACCGATCGCCCGGAATTCTCCCTGCCGGGTGGGTAGCCGCGTCTCCACGACACGATGAACTAAAGATTCTTTTTGGAGTCGGTAGGACACCAACTGCGTGATAGTAATCAATTTTAGCCCATGTTCCTCAGCGAACTTATCTAAATAGGGACGTTGCCCCATATCACCATCATCATCCAAGATTGTACATAATGCACCAGCCGGTTTGAGGCCGGCCAGCCTGGCCAGATCCACCGAACCCTCGGTCTGGCCGATCCGGACCAGTACGCCGCCCCGCCTGGCTCTAAGAGGAAAAACATGGCCGGGGCAAACCAGGTCGTCGGGTCCGGCCCCGTCAGCGATGGCCGCCTGGATGGTGACAGCCCGATCCGCCGCGGAAATACCGGTGGTTACGCCTTCGGCCGCTTCAATAGACACGGTAAAAGCCATCCCCACAGCCGGTCGTTCCTCACCGGTCATCATCCTTAGTTTAAGCTGTTCGATCCGCTCAGGCGTCAGGGCCAGGCAAACCAACCCCCGGGCGTAGGTGGCCATAAAATTGACCGCTTCCGGAGTCACCTTTTCGGCGGCCATGACCAGATCGCCTTCGCTGTCCTGGTCTTCATTGTCCGTCAAGATAATCATCCGCCCCTGGCGAATATCTTCCAATGCTGCTTCTACCGTTGATCTCATCGTCAATTCACCCTTTGACCCGGCAGCCGTTACTCCGGGCTCGGTATATACGCCGTTGGGTCAGACGCCAAACGGCCATAGGTTACGTTATATGAAATCTGTCTTGTGTTCATTTATTATGGACCGGTAAAGATCTAGCGGAACGGCGATAAACCAAAGAAACCCATTCAACAGAGATCTTAATATCACAAGTATCATTAAGACGGGAACACTGGGCCCAAATTTCTCTGGGAATTGGCGTGAATACTTTATGGAAAAGACAATTAAATAAATTATCGAAAAAACAACTGATTCAGCCAAATAGTACGCCATCCTTATCTCCTAAAATATTGGTGATATATATCCGACTGCATTATCCTCAAGCCCTAAACGGAAACCCGGTCCCAGACTGTGAAATCATCGTCAATGAAAAAACACAACCGGACTCAGCCCTTGCCGAAGGCACAAACCGGAAAAACACAAGTCGGGCAGTTTCGGCACAAACCCCCATGGCCCAGTCTGATCATATCTTCTTTAGTAATCCGGTCTCCGGCCAACACTCGAGGGAAAAAAATATCGAACACGGTATTGGGATGATAAAACACGCACGCCGGTAAACCCATCACTATGGTTCGGCCCAATTGCCCCAACAAAAACATCGCTCCCGGCAGAATCGGAGTGCCATAAAAAAGAATCTCCACTCCCGCGGCAAGAAGGCCCTGTCTGGTTTCATCATCGGGGTCCACCGACATCCCGCCGGTGACAACTATCACGTCAGCCCCGGATTCCTTCAACTCTTTTATCGCGGCGGCAATTTTCTGCGTATCGTCGGGGGCCTTGAGCTTCATGAATACCGTTTGTCCATAGGACTCAATCTTCCGGCCGACTGAATCATCGAAGCCGTCACGCGTTCGGCCTTCAAAAATCTCCGTCCCGGTGACCAGGGCCCCGACACGCTTATGGCCAAAAGGTAGAACCCGAATCAAGCCCTCCGGTAACCGGGCGCAGAGACGTTCCACTGTTTCGACCACCTGGGCCTGGATAGTCAGCGGGATAATCCGGGTCGCGGCCACGACCTGGTCCTGTTTCACCGGGGAGTTGGTATGCAAGGTGGACATGGTGATGTTATGAATGGAATTGGCCTCAAAAAGGGCGGCTACTTCGATTTTAAGTAAACCGTCAACAGCGGCGGAAAGATTCACCTTCCCTTCCTTAGGCTCAGAAAGTCTGATATTTGGGCCGGCAAACGCCTGGGCTAAGCGGATCCCGGCTTCGTTTTCATGGACCTCATCCGGCCCCAGCTCCAAAGCATATATGGTGTACTTTCCAATGCTCAGTAGTTCCTCAACATCTTCTTCCCGGATGATATGGCCCTTCTTAAAAGCTACTCCCTTAAATGTCCCGGGTATAATTTTTGTCACGTCATGGCCCAGGACATGGCCGATAGCCTCCTGCACCTTTATTTTTTTCATAATTCATCCTGCCGACCAACCCGATCAAATATATCTACCCGTTCTATCTGGGAGATAATTACACTTTTTCAACCCCGCCAAGACTCCCAACCCCTGGGCCGGCTACCACCAAGTCTTCTTGTTTGTGGGATAATATGCTAATTATTTTTGGAATATAGGCCTTTTTCTTCTCCAGTTTCTTGGCAATGATTCTAATCACCGGAAACGTTAAGACCAGGCAGGAAAAGCTGAAGATAATAGCCGCCGGCTCACTGCGCATAGACAAGACAGGGGCTAACTGGTGGCCTATAATTCCTCCGCCGATAAGTCCCAACACCGGCACCATGTACAGCAAAAATGAGGTCTTGATAAACGAATCGCCGCTGAGGGCCAGGACCACCCGGTCACCCACCTCGGCCCCGATGGGGTTGAGGACCCGCACCTTGTTTTCCCGGTTTCCTCCGCCAAGAGCTTGGCAGGCTTCTTTGCCGGAACATGCGGCGCAGGCATCCGTACGCACAGTCTGAACATAAGCTGAACCGGCTCCGGCTTCCAGGACAATTCCTTCTTCGGTTAACATGGTTTTCCCTTTACGATCAACGGCCAGGCCGGCCGGTTTGAGGGGTTTCTGTCGCTACTTAATTAAATTCCGCCTCGGGGTGGCGAAAAGGCGTAATTATGACTGTTCGAGGTATCATTAAGCTCAAAATTTTAAACTTGAATTATAGCATCGCCCGTCTGAATATGAAAGAAGATTCCGCCTGACCGGGTATAACTTACTGATAACCTGACCCAGGTCACAAGTGATTCCGACAAACCCGACCGACCCCCGGATCGTCTTGCTTGTTGACATTTCGCCCTGGTTAAGATAGCCTTGTCTTTAAGAGTATAATACGGAGGAACCAATACAACAGTAGGATCTCGACGGGTTCTTTTGTCTTTATAGATACTCCTGGGGAATTCTCGCGTCCTCGGCGTTGTGCTTCCAACTAGCGGACTTAACACCGGACAAACTTACATGAAGCCATTAACATCAATTCACTTGCTTCTTTGGCTCACCCTTCTAATGTGGGGCATACCTTCCGGACTCGTTCCGGAATACTGGCTGGGCAATCAAGCCTGGGCCCAAAAGGCCAAAAAGGGACGCAATTTTGCCGGCCGGGACATGGCTCGGGTCGATTTATCCAAACGAAATCTCGACCTGGCTGATTTCTCCGGGGCCAAACTCATCCAGGCCAAGTTGGTCGAAACAAAACTTTTCCAGTCCAAGATGGTGGGCACGGACCTGACTGAGGCCAACCTTTCCTGGGCTGATCTTTATATGTCTGATCTGACCGGAGCGATTTTGAACCGGGCCACCTTGAATGGGGCCAACCTGGAGAAGGTGACATTGGCTGGGGCGTCCATTCGCGACGCCCAACTGGTCGAGACCATTCTGGTCGGCACCAACCTGGAAAAAGCCGACTTTAGCGGTTCTTATCTCAAATGGGCCCAACTTTCGGGCGGAAAGATGACTAACATTTCATTTGAGAACGCCCGCTTGCCCGGGGCCAGGCTGGAGATGGGTGTGGCTGCCGGCGGCAATTTTAAAGGAGCGCAACTCGAAGGGGCCATTATGAATAAGACGGACCTGAAAGGAGCCAACTTTTCCGGAGCCAACTTAAAAGGAGCCAACCTGACCTCGGCCGACTTGAAGGGCGCGGATCTGACTGGAGCTGATCTGAGAAATGCCGTACTTACGGGGGCCGACCTGAAGGGCGTTAATCTGACCGGCGCCAACCTGCGATGGGCTAATCTCTTTAACGCGGACGTGGCCGGTGTCGTATGGGACAAGGTGGACCTCACCTGGGCCGTATGGATTAACGACACCGTGTGCAAGGATCGTAGTTGTACCGGCTTCCTGGTCAAATGAAAAGCATCCCAACCGGGGATTCAAAATTGTGCCGACTTTCTTAACAGGCTGCCGTCACGGAATACATGGCTAAGAATCTCCTCTTGACCGGCAAAAGAAAGTGGTATATACGAATAGAGTTAGTATTGGCTTGATACGTCATATTTTCCGGCGGCCACCCCGGAATATTTCCTACCACATTCTGCCAAAATACGTCACTGGATGTATCACAGGAAACACCATGCTTGACAGTAATGCCCGCATCCTACTGGTTGACGATTCTTCCACCGTCCGCAGAATCATTGGAAATATATTGCGCCAAAGTGGATATCACGACATTGAAGAAGCCACCGACGGTCTCTTTGCCCTCAAGGCCCTCTTGAAAGAAAAATTCGATCTTATCATCTGCGATTGGAACATGCCCCGGATAAACGGATTAGAGTTATTCAAAAGGGTTCGGTCGAATGATGTCCTGAAAGATACCCCATTCTTAATGGTCACCGCTGAATCAACAGGAGCAAGCGTTCTTAAAGCCGCTGAAACCGGAGTAACCTATTATATTACCAAACCATTTAGTCAGAACGACCTCTTGGCGAAAATCGCCGCCATCTTTCCTTAAGGGGCCGCCGACCGCCTTCGGTTGCTTCTCCTAAAATCTTTGTCTCCCGGCCGCCGGTCAGAGTCAACCAGGTTTATTTGACTGGGTATGACTCAAAAATCGGGATACCAACCCCAACCCTGAATGGTTTGATCATGAACTTGATCAAGGCTAACTTCACCAACCGCAAGCTTTGGGTGGTCATTTTCCTGGATATCGTCATTTTCGGGGGATCCTATTACCTGTCCTATTGGCTCCGTTTTGACGTTATCCCGCCATATTATCTAAATCTCTTCGTCCAGTCTGTGGCCCTGGTGATCGCTTGTAAGCTGATTATTTTCTATTTTTCAGGACTTTATCGGGGACTTTGGCGATACACAGGGATTTCCGATATGGTCAAGATCGTGGTGGCAGCCAGTCTGGCCACGCCGGTGGTGGTAGCCCTCATCACCTATTATCATCGTTTCACCGGATATCCCCGATCCATCTTTGTCCTCGATCTCATCCTGACCATCATTCTGGCCATCGGCATTCGGGTGGCTATTCGATTGAGTTACTTTCCCCACACGTTAGGCTTCCTTTACCATTGGGGGTTGTTCCGAGCCGACCGGGGCCGCCGGCTCTTAATCATTGGGGCCGGGAATGACGGTGAAAAAGTTTTGCGAGAAATTATGGCCAGTCCCGGAATTAATTACTTCCCGGTCTGTTTTCTGGACAATGATCCCATCAAACGGGGTCAGCGCATCCACGGCGTACCTATTCGCGGCGGGATGGATATCCTGCCCCAAATCACGGTGGAACAAGCCATCGATGAAGCACTCATCGCCCTCCCTTCCGCCTCACGGGAGGAAATGCGAGCCATCATCAGCACCTTAAATACCCTTAACGTGCCCTATCGAATCATTCCGGCCATGCGGGAATACATCAGAGGTCAAGTCCTGACCAGGGAGGTGGTGTTTGAAGACTTCCTGGGCCGAGAGCCGATCGCCCTCGACGATGGCGGCATCTCCGAGTACCTTTATGGAAAAAGGATTCTCATTACCGGAGCCGGCGGATCCATTGGGTCGGAACTCTGCCGTCAAGTTTGTCGTTATCGGCCGGCCGTGGTCGTCCTATTTGAACAAACCGAATTCAGCCTGTTCAAGATCGATAATGAACTCAAGGAAATATGCCCGGATGTCTCCGTAGTCCCGGTTATCGGCGATATCCTTGATCCGGAAAGCCTGTCCGCGGCCTTCCGGACCTACCAGCCGGAGGTAGTCTTTCACGCCGCGGCCTACAAACATGTCTCGATGATGGAAAAAAACCCCATTGAGGCCATCAAAAACAACGTCTTTGGGACCATCCACGTCGCCACTCTGGCCCTGCAACACCAGGTCCGGCGCTTCATTCTCGTATCCACCGATAAAGCCGTGCGCCCCACCAGCATTATGGGCGCCACCAAACGGGCCGGAGAAATATTCGCCCAATGTCTCAATGCTCAGGGAACGACCAAATTTATTACGGTCAGGTTCGGCAACGTGGTCGGGAGCGATGGGAGTGTGGTCCCGATTTTTATGGAACAAATCAAGAGAGGCGGCCCCGTCACCGTGACCCACCCGGAGGTTTGCCGGTATTTTATGTCCATTCCCGAGGCGGTGTCCTTGATTCTTCAGGCGTCCAGTATGGGCCACGGAGGTGAAATCTTTGTCCTGGATATGGGCAAGCCCATCCGGATTGTTGATCTGGCCTGTGACTTAATCCGCCTGGCCGGAAAAAGACCTTACGAAGACATCAAAATAGATTTCATCGGCCTCCGCCCCGGCGAGAAACTGCACGAAGAACTATTTATCACAGGTGAGGATATCCACCCCACCAGCCATGACAAGATCCGGGTGGCCAAATCCCTCACTCACGATTTCAAGCAACTCCAAAAACAGCTCACTCAACTTCAGGAACTGGTCGAACAACCTGACGTAAAAAGCGCCCTCCAAGTCTTGCATGCCATGGACCCGACCTATCAACCATCCGAGGAATTCCATCTCCCCGACCCTCCCCTGCCCCAACCGGCCAAGCATCGGGCCGATCTCCACCTGGTCTCCGGACAGGTGTCCACCGTCTAAGCCGTCCTTCTACCCTTGATCTGCCATCATATACTCTGCCAGGCGGGTGAGCAAGGCCGGTCCTTTGACCTCGGTTTCAAACAACGGCACAATCGCCCGGATCTTATCACCAAAGGTGTTCCAGATCTGGTCCATATGTTCTTCCTGCATCTTGACCCGATTGTGGACGAATTCAGCCGAGTCCTCGCTTACCTGTGATTTGGGAATGAGTCCGTTGACCAAAACCCCACCGACAGGGATGCCAAACTCATAGAACCAGTTGATAAACCGGGTGATAACGGCAATGGGCAGACTTTCGGGCAAAGTCACAAAGAAAAAGGCGGTCAAGGCGTCATCAGTCAATAGTTCTTTGACATGGCCCATCCGGCCCTTGAACCCGAGAAGATAATCCAGCAGCGGGTCCTGCTCCTGTTTTTTGGAAAAAGACAGCATTTCCCGCAATGACTTGGCCTCTTCCCGGCTTTTGAGCATTTTTTCCACCCACAGGCCGTACACTTTGGACATCCCCAGCAACCGCCGGGCATTGGCGGTCGGGGCCGTATCAAAGACGTAGAACTCGTATTCGTCTTTAAACATCAAGTCCATCATGTTTTCGAACATGGCCGATTCTTCAAACGCCGGATTCATGGTCGCCGACTCGATAAACTCCTCGGCTTTGGTGGTGATATCCGCAAATTTGAGGAACCAGTTGATCTTTTCTCGAATTTCCTTCTTCGACCGTTCGATGGTGTCCTTAGTATCAATCTCGAAGGCATGGCAATTGGCCTCATCGCATACCACCACCGGCCGGCCAAAGACGTTTTGCCCAAACAAATTGGACAGGCTATGGACCGGATTGGTTGAGGCCAGCAAGGTTCTCTTGCCCAGTTTGGCCGATCCCAGGGCGGCCGCCCCAGCCATGACTGTTTTTCCCACCCCACCTTTTCCACCGA
>JADFYC010000128.1:8755-9341 GCA_015233295.1 Deltaproteobacteria bacterium
GGAAACGTTTCATGGTCCGAGAGAAGGACTTTACCGATCAAGATTTTTTTAACTTCGGATGATCCGTGAAATATTTCTGCATACTAATCGTGATCTGGTTCATTACCCCCGTCCCCCTGGTTAAAAGTCGCCAAACATGGCCCTGGCCAGTTTTTCGATCATGGGTAATCCGGTCACGTCCCGTTCCATTTCTGGAACCGAGGCTAGAATCTGACCCTGGAAATCCCTTTCGATGACCTTAAGATAGTGCTCCTGCATTTCGAAGCGATTCTTGAGATATTCTGGGATGTTCTGGTCCTTTAGTTCCCGGGGCAGAATCCGGTTGAGGATATATCCACTTAAGGGCACGTCAAACTTGGCGAAAAGATCAGCAGCCTTCAGCGTATCTTTGATGACCATTTCTTCCGCGGTCAGGACAAAGAAGAAGGCCGTCATTTTTTTATCGGTCAGAATGCTGGAGGACTTATTGATCCGGTCCTTGATGTAGAGCAATTCGTTCAGAATAGCGTCTTCTTCCACGTCCTTATCCCGGCGGATAACCGCGGCCATCTGGTCATACTCCTGCATCTGTTCCCGCAGCTTGGTG
>JADFYC010000129.1 GCA_015233295.1 Deltaproteobacteria bacterium
GCCGGCGACTGCGGCAGGAAACCGATGTGCTCGATACCTGGTTCAGTTCCGCTTTGTGGCCCTTTTCCACCATGGGCTGGCCGGATAGCACACCGGAATTGAATCGTTATTATCCCACCTCCGCCCTGGTCACCGGTTTTGACATCTTGTTTTTCTGGGTGGCCCGGATGATGATGATGGGCCTGCACTTTATGGGCGACGTGCCTTTCAAGGACGTTTACATCCATGCCTTGGTCCGGGATGAAGAAGGCCAAAAAATGAGTAAATCCAAAGGGAATGTCATAGATCCTTTGGTCATGATGGAACAGTTCGGGACAGATGCTTTTCGGTTCACCCTGGCTGCGCTGGCGGCTCAAGGACGGGATGTCAGGCTCTCAGAGAAGAGAGTGGAGGGATACCGTAACTTCGTTAACAAGATATGGAACGCGTCTCGCCTAACCATGATGAACGTCGTTGATTTCGATCCGACCACGGCCCCGCCCCCGGAAGAGTCCGGCCTTTTGGCGGACCAATGGATCCTCAGTCGGGTTAACCGGGTGACCCAAGAAGTAATCAATAGTCTGAATGAATATAGATTTAATGAGGCGGCCGGAGCAATTTATCAATTCACCTGGCACGAATTCTGCGATTGGTATATTGAAATGATCAAGCCGGTTCTTTATGGAGAAGATGAGCGGGCCAAGAACCAAACTCGAGCCGTCCTGATGCACACATTGAGAACTATCTTGAAATTGCTCCATCCGTTCATGCCTTTTGTGACCGAAGAGATCTGGCATAAACTCCCCGGCGCCCAGGGCAGCATCATGGTTTCATCCTATCCGGGGTTTGAGACCCGTTTTGATCGTCCGAAAGTGGACGCAGTAATGACGTTTATAATGGGTATCATTGGAGGCATTCGCAACATTCGGGGCGAAATGAATGTGTCCCCCGGAGCTGTGATTACAGCCCACGTGATGGCCCCCAAGGATGAACAAAAAATGGCGCTAAATCAACACGTTTCGTTGGTTAAGCTCTTAACTAAGGCTGAGGAATTGGTCATCATGTCGGAAGGCGAAGTTAAACCTGATGCCTCAGCCACCGCCGTGTTCGAGGACGTGGAAATTTTCGTCCCACTCAAAGGTCTGATCGACTTTGGGGATGAAATTGCCCGGTTGACCAAGGAACAAACCCGGTTGGAAAAAGAGATATCCGTTTCTTCACGCAAACTGGCCAATGAGGATTTTCTGGCTAAAGCGCCCCGCGACGTGGTGGCCAAGGAAAAGGAAAAAATGACCGTCTTGAGCGGCAAAATGGACAAGGTAAAACAGAACGTCACCAGGGTAAAACAAATCATGAGCTGAACCGTGATGTGGAACGGTTTGAGTGACATGGTTCCTGGTTGCTTTCAACTTGAGAGCTTGCCGGAACAAGCACTGGAGAAAATAGTGTCCAAGGTGAATATCCCCCAGGTGGACAAATTGATCGCCCTGGCCCTGGCCGAGGACGTCGGGGTGGGGGACGAGACGACCCGTTTGACCGTCCCGCCGGACCTCTACGGCCGGGCTGCGATCACCGCCAAGCAGTCTCTTACCGTGGCCGGGTTGCCCGTTTGCGCCAGGGTATTTGAACTGGTGGATTACCGGTGCCTGTTCGAGTCATCTCTGGCGGACGGGATGGACGCGGCCAAGGGGATGCTTCTGGCGGAAGTATCCGGTCCGGTGAACTCCATCTTGACCGCGGAACGGACCGCCCTAAATTTTCTGCAACGGCTCTCCGGGATAGCCACCCTGACCAGGGCTTATGTTGAGGCCGTGGTCGGTACTACCGTCCATATCGTAGATACCAGGAAAACCACCCCAGGGTGGCGGGCCATAGAAAAGTATGCGGTCCGGATGGGTGGTGGTCGAAATCACCGATACGGGCTTTTTGACGGCATCTTGATCAAAGATAATCACATCAAGGCGGCGGGAGGCGTGGCCAAAGCCATCGCTAAGGCCCTGGCCCAGCGGGTTCATCTCCACCGGGTGGAGGTGGAAGTGACTAATCTGGAGGAGTTGGCTGAGGCGGTCACGGCTGGGGCTGAGGTTATTATGCTGGATAACATGACGGTAGATCAAGTGATCCAGGCAGTTAAGTCGGCCGGCGGCGTACCGCTGGAGGTGTCGGGCAATATCAACCTGAATACCGTGCGAAGCTATGCTGAAACCGGCGTTGATTTTATTTCCGTCGGGGCCGTGACGCATTCGGCGCCCGCTGCAGACATCAGCCTGAACCTGATCTAACTTGCCCCGTTCAGCCAAGAATCGGGAACCTGGCATGAATGTGTCCGCCTTTTTTGCCTCGCTGGTTATATTTGGTGGCCTGGCTCTGGTGGGGCAGGTGTTGTTGCTGCGCGAATTGCTGGCCACATTCTCCGGAAATGAACTGGTTATTGGCATTATTTTAGGCAGTTGGCTGATGGGAGTGGGCGCCGGGGCGAAGCTGGGACCGGTTTTTATCGGACCGTGTTTGACCATGAGCCGGATGTTTGGGGCCACGACCGCATTAGCCGGACCGATGATGTGGGGGATGATCGCGGCTTGCAGTCTGTTTCGCGGGATGTGGCATCTTACCCCAGGTGAAGTGATCCCCTTTCCTGTTCTCTGCTGGGGAAGTCTGGTCTTGACCATGCCCATGGGAGCTGTGGTGGGGGCCGTCTTTGTCTCGGCCACCGGTGTTCTGGCTGCCCGGAGCGTCTCGGAAGCTCAGGTGCAAACGGCCGGAGGGAAAGTATTTCTGCTTGAATCCCTGGGCTCGGGCCTGGGTCTGGGCCTTTTCACCTTTGCCCTGGCCGGTCGGGTGGACCCCTTGACCATCACCGGCGGTTTTTATGCCCTGTTGATGTTGACCGTGGTCATTACCATGGTCCCGGGAAAGAAGGCGGTGGCGCTTGGTCTGGGTCTGATCAGCCTGTCCACTGTGTTTGGGGCTTACGGCTTTGGCCGTCAAGCTTACGACCACCTGGTTAATAAACGCTGGTCCCAGACTTTTCCGGGATTTGACTTGGTCCGGACGCAAGATACCCCATATCAACACGCGGCCGTGGCCACCCAAGGGGGATTATTCAGCCTGTTCGGGAATAACACTCTCCTCTATTCTTTCCCCAACCCCTATCTCTTCGACGCGACCGTGTCTTTGATCATGGCTCAAGCACCCCTGGCCAGGCGCATTTTGCTGGTTGGTCAAGGACCCGGCGGCATGTTTAATCCTCTCTTGTCTTATCCCATCGAGCGATTGGTCTACCTGGAATTAGACTCGGACCTGAGCCGGATGACCATCCGGGCCTTGCCGTCTTCAGACCGGGACATCCTGACGCAAGATAAGCGGCTAACCATTATCTATGACGACGTGCGGAGGTTTGCCCAACGTTCCTCTGAACGGTTTGATCTGATTATTCTCAACTTGCCCAATCCGGCCACAGCTATGGTCAACCGACTCTTCACCCGGGAGTTCTACCAGTCGGTGCGTCTTCTCCTGCGAGACCGGGGGGTGGTGGTCGCAGGATTAACCGCCTCGGAGGCTTACATCGGCTCGACCATGTCTTCTTTGATTGGTTCTGTTTATCACACACTCCAGTCGGTTTTCCCTAACGTGGTCGTCACGGCCGGACAGGATATCAAATTTTTCGCCGCGGCCGGTCCAGCGACTATTACCACCGACGTCGATATCTTAGCTCAGAGATATCTGGCTCAAGGACGGTCGTCGGCCCATTTCAGTCCCCAGTCCTTCAGAATGTTTTTCCCCCCAACCGAACACGCCTATCTCATGGCCCACTTGCAACAGGCGGCCCAGTTACCGGTCAACACTGATGAGCGGCCATTAAGTTATTTGTACAGCCTGATGCTTTGGCAACAGATGGAAGGCCGGGCCTGGATCAAGACCGGGCTGGAAAAATTGATTCAGGGCTGGTGGCCGGTCATACTCGGGGCCGCGGTGCTGGGATACCTCGTCCTGTGCCGGGCCGGGTCAACGACTGTTTTGGGCGGGGTGGTTATCGGCGGGACGGGATTTTCGGCCATGACCGTCCAGATACTTCTGCTTTACATCTTCCAGAATGCCTACGGTGTGTTGTTTCAAGATGTGGGTTTGATCACGGCCTTGTTCATGTTTGGTTTGGCCGCGGGTGGCTATACCGCTTCAAGATGGCGCATGTGGATATCAGCACCGATCAAACGTTTAGTGGTTGCCGAAATATGCTTCACCCTGGTCATCCTGGCCACTGGTTGGCTGGGACGGGGAGAGCTGCCCCAGGCATTACTTTGGGGTCTTATCCCGTTGGTCGGGATGTTGGCCGGATACCAATTTCCGGTTTTATTTGTCTTGATCCTGACTGGTTGTCAAGGAAAGACAGCAAAGCACGATCACGCCATGGCCAACCCAGCCGGCCGCGCCGCGGCGGTTTTGGAGACGGCTGACCACCTGGGAGGGGCTCTTGGCGCGGTTTTGGCCGGTATCCTGGTCGTCCCGGTCTTGGGCATTTGGCGGGCATCTTTATTAATGGGTGGGGTTAAACTGCTTAACCTGATACCGTTGTACCGGTTGGGCCAGCGGATTGGCCGGCCTGATTAGGTTTGTTCAACACACATAACCAGTGGAACAAGGATGGAGAAAATGATTATTGAACAAATGATGGTCGGCCGGATGTCCGTGTTTTGTTATATTGTGGGATGTGAGAGAAGCAAGGAAGGGATGTTGATAGATCCGGCCGGAGATGAGGACCGGATTATGGCTCGGGTTAAGAAGTTGGGCTTGAACATCAAGTACCTGGTGAACACCCATGCCCATGGCGACCATACTTGCGGAAATGCGGTCATAACCCAAAAAATGAAACTATCCCTGGTCATGTCCGAACAGGACGCCGCGGCAGCCACCGGTTTGCAAAATAAAATGTTCTGTCTGGCTATGGGGTTTAAGCTCACTCCCAAACCTGATCTGATCGTTCGGGACGGCCAGATTCTGACCGTGGGGGACTTGAATGTCACTGTGTTGCATACCCCTGGTCACACTCCGGGCGGCATATGTTTGTATATCCCTGGCCATGTGTTTACCGGCGACACGCTTTTTGTGGAAGCAGTGGGGCGGACGGACTTGCCGGGAGGCTCTCAGAAGGTGCTGTTAAAATCGATTAAGGAAAAGTTGTTGACTCTGCCGGCTGATACGGTGGTCTGGCCCGGGCACGATTATGGCTCCAGGCCGTCGTCATCGATTGGTTATGAACGGGAAAATAATCCGTATGTTACTGATTTTCTGGAGTAGGTTCGGTTTCCCGGTCTAATTTCAGAGCCAGGTCATAGATGTCGGATTTCTTTTGGTTCGTCTCCCGGGCCACCTCCCGGACGGCCAGGCTCAGGGATAATCCCTGGTTTTTCATTTTATTTTCGAGTCGCTCGACCAGCTCTTCTGTGGCCACCTGGTCAGGATTGGTGCTCCCGGTTACGATTAAGGTTATCTCTCCCTTGATCGCCTGTCCTTCCATATCGCTGCGCAGGGCAGACAAATCTCCCTGATAGAAAGTTTCAAATACTTTAGTCATTTCCCGGCCGATCAGGGCCGGTCGATCCCCCAGCTCGGAGATCAAGTCGGCCATAGTGTCTACCAGACGCCCCGGAGATTCATAAAACACCAACGTCCCTTTGAACTCTTTGAGTTCTTGGAGATGCTGCCGCCGCCGCCCGGCTTTGGTCGGCAAGAACCCAACAAAGGCGAACAGGTTGGTCGGTAGCCCCGAGACACTCATGGCTGCCACCGCGGCGCAGGGACCGGGGATGGGCACCACGGTCAGACCCAGACTTTTGGCCATCCGGACCAGGTAGAATCCCGGATCGGAGATACCCGGAGTTCCGGCGCTCACGACCAGGGCCACGTCTTCCCCGGCGGTTAGTTTGGCCACCAATTTGGGCGCGGCTGTTTCCTTGTTGTGATCGTGATAGCTGACCAGGGGGACGTGGATGTCGTAGGCCGACAGTAATTTTCTGGTGTGGCGGGTATCTTCGGCGGCAATCAATTTCACCTTGGATAAAACGTCCAGGGCGCGCAGGGTGATATCCCGTAGATTTCCGATGGGGGTGGCCACCACGAAGAGCGTGCCGGAAGCAGAATATTCTGCCGGGGCGGCTGTCTGTTCCTCGTCATCCGGGGCCGGGGGCAATACCGGGGCGATGTCGTTATGAGGTCGTATCTTTTTCTTGGGCATGAGCGCCAAATCCTGGGGAAGGCTGACCGGGACCCGATCAGTAATAAAACGACTGGTGGAGTTCAAAGGCGTGTTCGATATGCTCGATTTCCATTCCGGCCGGGCCGGCGATCACCCCAATGACGTCAAATCGACCTGAAGCCTGGAGGAGATTCATCTTTTTGCGATAGTAAACCGCCAAAGCCGATAGACGCTGGATTTTCCGCTGACCGACCTGGTCCTTAGGTCTGATTATTTGCCCGGTCGACCGGGTTTTCACTTCAACGAAAACGATAGTCCTGCCATCCCTGGCCACGATGTCCAGTTCACCTAAAGGGCAGGTGAAGTTGACGTCCAGAATCTCATACCCCTTCCTTTTCAGGAATTCAGCCGCCGCCTTCTCGCCGATGACTCCGAGTACTTTGGTCCCGGTCGGGGGAGCCTTAGGCATGATTTCTCTCTTTGATGGTCTTGATTGATAATGAATCCGAATGAGATTTAATGATCTTTTAATGAGCTAGGGAAGGGAGGTAGTCGGTCTAAGCCACGTGACTCCCAAGGTCAATGTCTCCAACTAGACCTTGCCGGGTGCGGCCTCGACCTGGGGCATCCGCAGACCGAGCGTCAGGTTGACCTGCACCTCGCGGACGGGGCCGGCATATTCCTTAACTCCTTTGAAACTCATCCGGTGGATGGGGCAGGGGCCTAATTTGGCAATGGCCCGCTTATGCTCGGCCGTGCCGTAGCCCATGTGTTTGGCAAATCCATACCCAGGGTAAAGCTGATCGTAGTCTTGCATGAGATCATCCCGGGTGACCTTGGCCACGATGGAGGCCGCGGCGATGGACAATGATCGGGCGTCCCCGTGCCGGATGGCTTGTTGGGGCAAATTGTAGTCAAGGGTGAAGATGCCGTCAATCATGAGGTAATCAGGTGATGAATCTAATGATTCAACGGCGATACGCATGGCCTTAAGGGATGCGGCCAAAATGTTGATTCGATCGATCTCAGTCCAGTCAACGACTCCGATACCGATCGCGGTCGCCCGGTCCCGAACCTGCTGGAGAGCTGCTTGACGTTGTCGCGGGGAGAGCTTTTTGGAGTCATCAACCAGATTGAGGTCGTCAAAATCATTTAAAATAACTGCTGCCGCCACGACCGGACCAGCCAGCGGACCACGTCCGGCTTCATCAACGCCGGCGATGGCCCGGTAGCCTTTATGCTGGAGGAGTTTTTCAAATAGGATCAGGTCCTTGTCCGGGTCAGGATCAGGGAACAGTGACATATTCCGTGGTCCCACTTTAACGGGCAAATCTTTTCTCCTTAATCCTGGCCGCCTTACCTCGAAGTTTGCGTAAGTAGTAAATCTTAGCCCGGCGGACTCGGCCTCGGGAAACAATCTCAATCCTGTCAATACTGGGCGAGTTGGTGGGGAAAATTCTCTCCACGCCGATACCGTAGGAAATTTTGCGGACGGTGAAGGTGGCGTTGGTTAGGCCGTGTCTAATTCTAATCACGGCGCCCTGGAAAACCTGGATCCGCTCTTTCTCTCCTTCTTGTATCTTAACATGGACCTTAACTGTGTCTCCCGGCTTAAAATCAGGATAGTCCATTCTTAGATATTCTAGTTGGAGACGTTCAATGATGTTCATACAACCTCCCGATTCAATGGTTCACCTTGATTTGGGACCAGTTTCAGGGTCTCGAAACAAAGTTTTTGCAAGCCCTAAGTCCGACCGGCGAACCTTCGTAACATGTTTCATAACAATGTCTCGGCGTTGAGTCTCATCTTTGTATCTTATATTTGATGCTTACTCTGCCGTAGCGCTAAAATTGGCTACTGTAGCAGTAGGCCCGACAAATGTCAACATCTACCTTCCTGCAGACAAATTTTTTTTTCGGTATATCATTGGGCTGTCTTTGGGCCGTCCAGAAAGGCGCCCGGTGGTGTAGCGCCTATCAATTTTCATCTAAAGACGACACCCAGATCAATTTCTAAACCAGGGAGGGTCGCGACCTTGAGGTGTCCTTTGGCTTCGTAAATGAGCGACGCGCCGTAGCGGCCATCCGGCCCCAGCAGGTGAACCGCGATTGTATTATCTTCGGGGTTGATGATCCAGTACTCTTTGATGCCCCGATTCTCGTATAGAGCCAGTTTTATTGTCCGGTCTTTGTCCGCTGTAGATGGCGACAGAATTTCCACGACAAAGTCAGGGGCGCCGCGGCAACCCCGGTCATCTAGTTTGTCCGGGTCGCAGATGACCACAATATCAGGCTGGACCACTGTGTCGACCTGGTTATCGGCCTCATCTCCTTTGGGCAGCCGGACATCAAAAGGGGCAGCGGCTATCCGGCATGGAGTATGGGACAAGAAGCTGTAAATTTGGGCCGACAGGGCCATGGAAATGAATTGGTGCCGGGCGGACGGCGCCGGGGACATATTATGAAGTACTCCATCGATCAGCTCCCACCGCTCGTCGTCATCCCAGGTTAGATAGTCGCGGTAAGTGTATCTTTCTTTGCTTGATGCGGCTAACGACATAAGGTGTCCTTTTTCATTTTGAAAGACTTTAAACCGGCCACCGGGTTGCTTTCCGAATAGGTCAACTATACCCTATTTGAAGGGATCAGGCTATGAAATTTTACCAACATGCCGGTGGTCTTCAGGGCTGAAAGGCTTCTTGTGATATCGCTTTGGGCTGGGGATGACGAAAGTTTTCGGGACTCTAATTTCAGTTGATAAGTTAACTAATAATTGATAAGGTCAACCAATCACTGCCCGGGAAAAGCATCCTGTTAGCTCGATCATGTCCGGCCCAGATCCGATAACCGGTCCCGGCGGCAGAGTCAGCTAAATCAGGTGAGAGGGTTGGCCGGGTGACAGGTGAAGGTGACCTGTCTCTTGAGGTAAAACTAATCATAAAGGGGAGGATGTGTGATGAAGAAAGTTTTCTATTTTAATCTCCTGGTGTTATCATTTCTGGCTGCCCACGTCTTTGGCTACGCGGCTTATGCTCAGGAGCCAATTATCCTTGGAGTACCCACCTCCACAGGTTTTATTGAAGGGAAAGAGGCTCTTAAGGCCGTGAATCTGGCCGTAGAGGAAATTAATGCCAAAGGCGGCGTC
>JADFYC010000012.1:0-8352 GCA_015233295.1 Deltaproteobacteria bacterium
TATCGTTGTAGAAGTGATCGACCGCGGCTAACCCACCCAGGATCGTTAAGAGAAGGATGAGCCACAGGAATCCGCGCCTCTTGGGCCTGGGTTGGTCTAGCTTCAAGATATCTTTCAGCGGTGTCAGACTATCCCTGGGCATCACTCTTCTCCTTATTAGATCATCAGGTTGTAACGCACCATTCTTGGTTATTTATCTGCCGCATGATCGTGTTTGATCTCGGAGCGCCTGGTAGCGGGACCAGTTAAGTCGACGCCCACGATGGGTTCCATTTGGGCTAAGGCTTTCTGAAAATCCGTCACGGCCTCATGGTATTTCAGTTCGTAATCCAATAATGTAATTACGTTGTTTGTTACCGAGAGAGAGTCTCCCGCTCCAGTCTGATATGAAGCCAGAGATGATTCAAGGGTGAGTTTGGCCATCGGAATGGCCGTTGTCGTGTAAAGCTGAATCAACTTGTCCGCGGTGGTGGCTGTCAGATAAGCCTCTTTAATATTATAGGCTATGGTGGAACCCAAATTATCGCGTTGTTTCTGGGCACTGTCCAGGTTCAACTTGGCGCTTTGCAGTTGAGGCTCTTGTTTGCGCCAAAAATATACGGGAAGTTTAACACTTACCATAAGGCCATACATTTCCCGCATCTCATCCCGGTCGACATAGCTGAGGCCGACCGAAAAATCAGGATAGAATTCCTGTTTGGCTAGCTGCACCTGGTATTCATTGCGATGGATTTCCCGGTCCTGGTTTTTCAGTTTGGGGGAATTGCTCTGGGCGAGCTGGTTCAGTTGGTCGAGTGAATAATGTAATTCGGATTTGGTGAATTCGGCCGGTCGTCCTAAGGGCGTGTCGGGTTGACGATAGAGCAGACTATTGATCAAGGCTTCGGTGGTGCTCCGGCGTTGGTCCAATAGGGTCAATTTGTCGATAAGTTTTGTTATTTCCACCTGAACTTTAAGAATATCCTGTTGATTACCCTGGGCGGCTTGATACCTCGCTTCAGCCAGTCGGCTCATGGTTCGGAGCAACTGTCGATTCTTTTCAATTACTTCGACAGATTTGTAAACTAAATAGAGACCATAGTAGGCCGTCTTGACATCGGCCATAACTTGACGTCGGATTTGCTCGTAATTCCATTGTTCGGCTTCCGCTTCTGAATTGGCGATGTTGCCTTTCAGTTCCAGCTTTCCAGGGTAGGGGATATCTTGCTGGATACTTACCGTTCGTCCCGAAGACGGGTCACCTTGCATCAATTTGAATGGAATGGCTTGTCCCATGGTCTGAAATGACAAAGTTGGATCAGGTAAGGTCTTTTCCGCCAGGACTCTGGCCTGCTTGGCCCCGACAGTTTGCCGCGCCGCCTGGAGTGATGGGTTCTGAGCCAGGGCGGTCTTGATCAATTCATCGAGGGTGACAGTCGCCGCGGCCTCTTGATGTCCTCGGTGATGATGGGACACATGGGAATCCTCGGCCGGATGGCTTGACTGAGTTCTGCCCAGGCCCGAGAGGCACAGAATGATAACCATAGCCATAATGGAGGTAAGCTTCCTGATGTACATAGTCTTTTCCCTCAATCGTATCCTCTGGGAGATGGATTATCTATGTCACCATAGAGATTGACTCTTGGCCTTGCCCAAAATACTAAGAAGGCATGGGAACCCTATGATGTAAAAAGCGCCAGGTCACGCACGCTTTCGACGCTTCTCAAGAAAATAAATCTAATCTTTACATTTTTGCCCCAAACAGGCAAGAGAATCATGAATTAACGGACTCGGATCATGCTTGATTGGGAATATCCTGACGTTGCCGTTTCTTATAGCCGGGAGGGTCTTCGTGGGATCGATTAATTTTCTCCGTGACCTGGCGGATTGAAACGCAGACGCACAACCCTCTACTTCCCAGCATAGGCAATTTGGATAGACCGATGGCTACCGGAAACTCGGAGCCGTCTTGGCTCATTCCGCGCAGGTCAAAGGCCGGTGTCTCCATCTCACGTCCCACCCCTCCCTTCATGAAATTTTCCCGTTTGGACCCGAGCGTGGCCCGGTAGGCCGGGGGGACCAGGATGTCCACATTCCGGCCCAGGAGTTCTCCTGATTGGTAGCCGAATATGGTGTCGGTCATGGTGTTGGTCAAAATGATGATGCCCTGGTCATCCGCCACCAGGATTCCGTCCGGTGCCGACTCGATGATGCTACGGTACCAGGCTTCAGTTTCCTGCAACTGTTCTTGCTGTAGCAGGATTGACTTCGTCTGTTCTATAGAATCCTCCAAAAGCTGTTGGGTCTGGAGGTTGCGGGCGATGATTTCAAAGTTCATGGCCACCAGCGGCAGAAGTTCATCTAACAACGCCTGTTCCTCTTCCCCAAAAGACTTCAGCGTAGCCAGTTCGATCACCCCCAGGACATGGCCGGTTTGCACCACCGGCTGGAGGAGGACGGCCTTAGGGGTCGTCTCGCCCAGGCCCCAATTGATCCGTATCCGGGTCTCAGCGGTATCCGTGATCATAATCACCTTTTGTTCCAAGGCGCATTGCCCGACCAGCCCCTGGCCCAGGGCGAATTGGCGGCTTTGGCTGTCCATCCAGGCATAGCCGCCAACCGGTCTGAGATGGTTGGTAGATCCATCAAGGACGTAGAACACCCCGCAGTCTGCCCCCACCAAAGGGGTCAGCCGGGACATCAATTTTCGGGCCAGTTCCTCAAAGGACGTCGCTTGCTGGAGGTCTGCGGCTATTTCCGCCACTCGGGTCTTGATCTGGGAGCGCCACTCCAACATCCGGGCATTTTCTTTTAACCCTTGCTCGGCCTGCTCCCGCTTTCGGACGGCCCGACCCAGGTGGCGATTCCAGCTCAGGATGAAACAGATCACCAGGAGCAGGCCAGCTCCAACCGGCCCGACTGTGCCCCAATCGACCCCCTGATGATATTGAATAGACAACCAACGATTTCTGATGGCCGTTTTTTCTTCCTCCGTCATACCGGCCAATGCCTTGTCCAAGGCCGAGGCGAGCAGCGGCCAATCTTTCCTAACCCCTATAGCCAAATCGTGAGTATAGGGGGTCTCTGCCGCGATCTTCAGGTTGACCAACCCCAGTTTGTCGATGGTGTATGAGACTGTGCCCAGGTTGTCGATAAAGGCATCCAACTTACCGGTGGCCAATTGGCGTAGGGAGGTTTCGATATCCGGCAACGGGACCAGGGACAGTTCGGGATGGTCGCGCTTCAAACTTGACTCCACCACCAGGCCTTTGACCACCCCCACCCTCAGTCCTGAAAGATCGGTGAGCCCCTTGACGGAGCGGTCCCGGTGAGTCACGATAACGGATGGAAAGCTGGCATATGGTCTGGTAAATATAAGAAATTTTTCCCTGTCTCGAGTCGGTGTCACCTTCGGGATAACGTCTATTTCACCGGTTTTTACTTTCTCCATCGCGTCAGGCCATTTCATGCCTTCCTTTGGAACAATCGTGAGGCCAAGACGGGCCGCAAGCGCCTCCACGAACCCGGCGCTGATTCCGGCATATTCACCCGTTTCGGTGATGAATTCAAAGGGCGGCCGGGCATCGTCAATGCCTAAGCGCAACTCCTTCCCGGCGAGGAAAGCCTGTTCTTCCGCCGTCAAATCAACCTTGGCGGTACTGCCGGCCGGCTCGGCCCCGACCAAAAGGGCAACCAAAACGAATGTTAGAATAGCTAAATAATGTTTCAGCATTTCAGGCGGCCCTTTCTATTGTTCTTTTTGCAGCCTATCCCGCAGGGACGTCAACAGTTCGGCCATCTCGTTAAATTTATATTTATTGATAAGATTGGACAGGCGAGTCATGTCACTCCCGTATTGCTCCGGCCACGAGAAACCGGCGGCTTCCGCCATGGCGGCTTTTATCGGCTTGGGGCTGCGTTTCTGAACCAGGGGCACAAGCTTGTCCAGAAACAAAAGCAGAGAGGCTGAGTCGGCCGTCTGAGCCGTTTTGTCTGGTGCAGATGCTTCTTGGGGTGGGGCCATCCCGGCCAGGGCCGGCAGCACCGCCTGCAAATCCTCCTCGAAGGTTGCCAGGGGGCCGGCAATGTCGTCTCGGCCTTGTCTAATGGCTGCCTCCAGTTCTTCACCCGCCTGGAATAAGACTTCAGCCCCGATATTTCCAGCCACTCCTTTGACGGTGTGAGCCAGGCGCTGGGCCAGTTCCCGGTCACCGGCATCGAAGGCGGCCTTGATCCGGGCCGAGGAATCTGTGTACTCGTTGTAGAATTTGAGTAAAATGCTGCGATAGAGTTTCTTATTCCCCCCGACTCGTTTCAATCCCGCCACGACATCAATCCCGGCCAGGGCCGGAATATCATTTTCCACTTCTCCGTCTGACTCCACGGCTGGGATAGATGATTCGCCGGCTGGTTCCGGTGATCTGTATTTGATCCATTTAAGCATGGCGGAAAAGAGTTCTTCCGTATTGATCGGTTTGCTGACGTGCCCATTCATCCCGGCTTCCATGGCCATGGCTCGGTCCTGGGTCATGGCGCTGGCCGTCATGGCGATAATGGGCAAGTCATTAAATCTATGATTCCGGCGAATCTCCCTGGCGGCTTGATACCCATCCATCACCGGCATTTGAATGTCCATCAAGACCAGATCATAGTCATGTGTTTCCACGGCCTCGAGTCCTTTCTGCCCGTTTTCGGCAATGGTCACTTTGAGGCCGGCCTGCTCCAGGAGTTCCTGCGCCACCTGCTGGTTGATTTCGTTATCCTCAACCAACAAGATGTCGGCTCCCCGGATCGGCCTGGCCAGGGAGGCTTCCCGGTCTTTTTGAGGTTTGACCATCTTCTTAGCCTCGGTTTGGCCGAACGCATCAATAATAGTGTCGAACAGTGTGGAGGGAGAGACCGGTTTTATGAGCAGGCCGTCAAGCCTTGCTTTTTCTACCTCTTTTATGGCTTCATCCCGGGCATAGGCGGTCACCAGGATAATCCGGGGTGATACCTTCAGATGGGGTGATTCTTTAATCCGTCGGCTGGTTTCAATTCCGTCCATTCCCGGCATCTTCCAATCCATCAGGACCACTTCATATGGCTGATCTTTTGAGGCGCTTTCAATCTGGGCCAGACCCGCTTCACCAGACGAGGCCACGGTAACGTCAAACTGCTGAGATTTAAGCATCTCGGAGAAGACCTCCCTGGCCGTCCGGTTGTCATCGATAACCAGGGCCCGCTTGCCGACCAGATTGCCTGATAATTGCAACTTCTCCTTTTTTTGACCACTGCCCAGGTCGAAAACGGCTTCAAAGATGAAGTTACTGCCCACTCCGGACTGGCTCTCCACCCAGATATCGCCACCCATCAGGTTAACCAGGCGTCGGCTAATGGTCAGGCCCAGGCCGGTGCCGCCGTATTTCCGGGTGGTGGAAGAGTCTGCCTGTGAAAAAGCCTTGAAGAGCTTCCCCCGCTGCTCCTCGGTCAGGCCAATCCCGGTGTCCCGCACCGAAAAGCGCAGAGCCACCTTGTTGTCGGTGCGGCTGTCCAGGTCCACGTTAAGGACAATCTCGCCCCGTTCGGTGAACTTCACCGCGTTGTTGCCCAAATTGATTAAAACCTGGCTCAGCCGCAAGGGATCGCCCATCAGAGAAACCGGCACTTGGGGGGCCAGGCGGTAATGGACTTCTATATGTTCCTTTTCCTGAGCTTTGACCGTGATCATGTTGGCCACGTTTTCCATGGTCTCGGCCAAATTGAACTCCACCTTCTCCATATCCAGCTTGCCGGCCTCGATTTTGGAAAAGTCGAGAATGTCGTTGATGATGCCCAAAAGGGATTTGGCTGATGTATTTATTTTGTTCAAATAATCATGTTGCTTGGGATTTAGTTCCGTTTTCAAGGCTAAATGGGCCATGCCGATGATGGCATTCATGGGTGTCCGGATCTCATGGCTCATGTTGGCCAGGAAATCGCTCTTAGCCCGCGTGGCGTCTTCAGCCTGCTCCTTGGCCACCTGCAATTCTTCGGTGCGCTCCTCGACCAGCAATTCCAGGTGCTCCTTGTAGCGCGTAATTTCGCTTCGGGCCTGCTCGGCGTCTTCAGCCAGGCTCATGGCCGCAGCGCGTCCCTGCCGCAACTCTTCAGCCCGCTTCATGGTAGCCGCCTCTGCTTGGGCGATGTGCCGGCGCTCCAGCGAGATTGAAGCCACCATCTTAGAGAAACCTGACAGAAATCCCAGGATGCCGGGCAGTTTTCCCTCTGATATAATCGGGACTTCTTTGATGGCGGATAGGTACTCGGTTTCATTGAAGCCGCATTCCTCGGCTTGATGACGAAAAAAGGTCATATCCGGTTCTTGCAAAAGGAATTGGCCGATAAAAACATTGGCGAGATGCTTATTCCCGATAAAGATTGGCGAAGCCGCATCATTCAAACCATTCTTACAACGATAAAGGGTGAAATCTTCGCCTTCACTAAGCTTTGCGGCCAATTCGATGTCGCTTTCGACGCAGCGGGCACAGGATTTTTCGCAAACTCGGTGAAAGTCGGTGCAGGCGCGCTGCCAGCGTGCTGATACCAATACGTTACCATCAAGGTCTATAATAGCCGAGGCAACGCCGATAGATTCACAAAAATAGTTGAGTAATTTTTGCATCTGACCGATATCCAGCAATTCAGCCAACTGGATATCCTCGTCTTTGTTTATCGGGCCTTGTGGCGTCTCTCCTTCGTCCGCGGGGAACCGGCCGGAGATCGCCGTGCTTTCAATTTGCTCCAAGGATTCATAAGGAGAGGTTAGGCCGGCGGACAGGGTAAGCGAGTTAACCTCTTTTTTCAATTCGATAATGCGCTGCTCTCGGCCCACGGCCAGGCTGTTGAATCGTTCGATCTCCAATATCTTTTCTTGCAGCTCAGCCTGGGCACGTTCGGCTGTTTCTCTCGCCCGCTCGGCCCGTTCGGCTGCCTCGACCGCAACTTCACGTTCCACTTTGAGGGCGTCTGCCTTCTTGCGCTCAGTAATGTCTCGGAATACAACCACAGCTCCAACCAACCGACCATCCTTGCGGAGCGGTGTATTTGAATATTCAATTTGCAAAGACGAGCCATCCTTGCGCCACAGGACTTCGTCACTGATAGTCCGCGGTCGGCCATCCTTAAGCATCTGGTATGTATGGCACTCTTCCTGAGGGTAAGGGGTTCCGTCCGGGTGAGCATAGTGAACCAACTTGTGCATCGGCTGTCCAAGCAGTTCCTCTTCGGTATATCCCAGCATCATCGAGGCGGCAGAATTGACGAAGGTGGTCCGGCCATCTGAGCCCAGACCCCAGATACCCTCGTTGATGGAACCGAGAATCAACCGGCTGCGTTCCTCAGTCTGAGCCAAAATCTCCTGGCCGGCTTCCAGCTCTCGGCGTTGGGCTAACAATGATTCCTTTTGGGTTTCCAGTTCTTCCGCTTGTTCCTCAAGCATCCGGGCCTGGTCGCCTAGCCGGGCATTGATTTCCTCAAGTTCATCCCGGCGGGCCAGCAATTGTTGTTCCGACGCGGCCAGCGCTTGAGCCTGCTCCCGGCTCTTTTCGAGGAGTTGACGCGTTTCAATATTGCCCGCCAGGATTTCCACGTTCATGGCCGCTACAGGCAGCAAATTGTCAAGAAAAGCCTTTTGGTCGTCAGTAAAGGTCTCCCGCGCTCCGAGCTCCAGCACTCCCAAGACGTCTCCCTGGCGGACAACCGGGACGATCAGGACGGCGCAGACATTAACTTTGCACAATCCGACGGTGGTCCCGACTTGCTCTTTAGCAGAAAGTGATAACTCGATCTGCCGCCGGTCGACCGCGGCTTGACCGATCAATCCCTGTCCCAAGGCAAACCGGGTGGTGTGAATGGCATCGTCGCAGGCGTAACCGCCGACCCGTTGCAGGTAGTTCTGCATGCTGTCGCGGACATAAAAAGCACCGTAAACCAACTCCATAACAGGTGCCAACTTGGAAGTCAGGGCGTTGCCGAATTCTTGAAATGTGGTGCAGGCCTGCAACGCCTGGGCAATTTCCGCCACCCCGGCCTTGGTTCGAGCTTCACTCTCTTGCTTCCAGGCGACCTGGCGCAATGTTTCGAGGGCCCGGCCGATCTGGCCCAGTTCGGTGTTAAGGTGCTGGAAGGGGATGTCTTCGTCCAACTTGTCTTCCGAAAGCCCGACGATACTATGGCGCAATCGTCCCAAAGGACGAGTGATTGAACGGGTGAAGAAAAAGGAGACCAGCGCCAGGACAACTAGACCACCCAGTCCATACCAGATCGTCTCCCATATCGCGGCCTGATAAAAATCTTGTGCCTCCCGGTATATTGATTTGGCTTTGGCTTCAGCCAGGTCGGAAATCCGATCAA
>JADFYC010000012.1:8473-23692 GCA_015233295.1 Deltaproteobacteria bacterium
TACAGAGCCTCGGATTCCTTGATCAAGTTCTGATCACCCAGAAATGATTTTTTAAGTATATTCAGGCCAGTGAAGACCTTGGCGTCGTATTCCTGCAGCAATTGATGGAGTTGGGGCTGCTTGTCCCGGGATTTTTCCTGAATGATTTCCCGTTGCACCCGGCGTCCATAGAGGACTGCGAATTTCACATCCTTGACCGTGTTGGTCGTAGTGTGCGGGTGTTCGTAAAATAACCTGGTGATATCAGTAAGACGTTGTATTTGCGGAATATTGGAGATATCTAGCAGAATCAAGACAATCGAGACGACGACGGCAAACCCCAACATCCGCTGGAATACCGTCAGACGCTGGAGGAACTCAGGCGGTTTTTGGGATACCATTTCGATGCTCCTTCCCTTACTCGATAAATTAGCCGGAAGTCCGGTCAATGACGGCAGCCAGCCACTTATGGATGGGGGCCATGGCGGAGAAATGAGCGTAGCAATAGTCGAGGATGGCCGTGGAATGCAGTTCTTGAGGCAGGGCGGTTTCAAAGGCGGCGTATAAGGTGTTGTGGAGCATGAGTCCGGCCGTTTCCGGGGCCGGGGCGTATCCCTTGGGGATTTTTTTATAGTGCACATCCCCGATATAATACGGTCCCCGGCCGGTCACCTCGGATATGGCCGCCAGCAACGACAAGCCAAGCTTTTTGTCCGCCACGGACCGACGATATTCATCAAGGATGGGTTTGGGAAAAATCTTGATGCCGGCGGCCAGCATCAACTGGTCCGGCTCTAAGTGGAAATAGAAGCTGCTAGATTCCATCCTCGGCCGGTTCCCCTCCCAGAACAAGATTCCCAGATGGGTTTTGTAAGGTGTCTTTTCTCTACTGAAGCGGGTGTCACGATTAATTCGAAACAGGGATTGGTTGACCTGGGGAATAGCTTTGATCTGAGGTGAGATAGCTGCCAGACGCAGGCCCATGGCCGCCACAAACTGTTTGGCGGGTATCAGGCAATAACGCTCATAATCACTTTTGTGTTGCTCAAACCACGCTTTGCTATTATTCTTGGATAAGTCGTGGTAGAATTGGGGACACTCGGGAGGAAAGCCGTTAAAGTCGAGCCATTCTGTCATACTGGTTAGCTCCTGAATTCAATCACAGTTTAAGGGTTATGGTAACAACTGTTGAATATCAGGTTGCTGACTCTGAGTCAATATAATTGACATCAGGAGTTTTCATTATGGATTCAAAACGGGTTAAGCTTGGATTAAGGACTGCGCCTGCTCAGTTGGAAATCTGATGCTGATCTGGAATTTCGTGCGGTAATGTTCAACTGGGCATTATGATTGCCGGGCGATGACTTAGATTCGTCCAAGGCAAAGAAAACGAGGCAGAAACATGAATAGACGACCTCATCACCGATTCAGCCCTTTTCCGGGCCGCATGCAAGCGCAACCCGTTCTTACTTTGCCGAAACCAGTTAACACAGTGATTCGATGCTGCTTACAAAAGTCGGAATCAAAAAATATAGGATTCAAACAGCACGCCTCTACAAGCAATCTGGGGCTATTCCTTGTAATCGGAGTCGCCGTAGCGTGTCTGCTTTTCGCCGCCTGCTCACCCAAAGATGAAACCGGCTACTCCCCGGGGTATTCAACCGATCCTTCCGGCAGGCAAGAGGCATTACTGTTCGCAGTGCATCCGCTTTACAACCCCCAGCGACTCGATGAAATCTACGGCCCGTTGGTCCATTATCTGAATAAGAATATTTCCGGAGCGAAATTTCAACTGGTAGCCTCGCGGTCCTATGCGGAGTTCGAAAAGAGACTATACAACCGCCAATTCCATTTTGCCCTTCCCAACCCGTACCAGACGATCAACTCACTGCCACATGGCTATCGGGTGTTCGGTAAGTGGGGGGATGATCGACAATTCCGTGGGATCATCATCATCAGAAAAGACAGCGACATCAAGGAGGTGGCCGACCTGAAGGGGAAAACGGTCAGCTTTCCCGCGCCAACGGCTCTGGCTGCAACCATGATGCCCCTCTATTATCTTCATACCCACGGGCTGGATGTTAACCGCGACATCCAACGCCTCTTTGCCGGCTCTCAGGAATCATCCATTATGAATGTTTATCTGAGGAAGAGTGCCGCCGGGGCGACCTGGCCCCCGCCCTGGAAGGTGTTCACAGATCGGAATCCTAAGATTGCCGCCGAGCTTATGGTAAAATGGGAAACATCACCTCTGATAAATAATGGATTAGTGGTCCGGGACGACGTTTCGCCGGAGATAGTGAAAAAGGTGGCATCCCTCCTTTTTGGTTTGCAAACCCATGAAGAGGGGCGCCGGTTGCTGGCAGCCAACCCCTTGGCCTGGTTCGAGCCGGCGACAAACGAGACGTACCAACCAGTATACGAGTTCATGGAAAAATATAACGCGACGGTGCATTGAAAGGGAGGTAGTAAGTCACATGTCCTCCATTCTTGATATACTAAAGAATCCTTGGCCTATCAAAATCCGTTACCAACTTATTTGCGGCGTGGCCATGGTTCATCTGCTGCTCATGACACTTTTTGTCTTCGACTTAGTCGAACGGCAGAGTGATTTTATGAGGCGCCAGAGCCTGGCCCAGACTCAAAGTTTGGCTCAGACCCTGGCTATCAACAGCAGTTCCTGGGTCTTGGCCGATGACGTAGTCGGACTGGAAGAGATTGTCCGGTCGCTGCGGAAATATCCCGGCCTTCGCTATGCCATGGTGACTTCCATCAAGGGGAAGGTGCTGGCCCATACCGACAAGTCGCGCGTGGGCATGTACCTGAATGACAACATCAGCAACTTGCTCTTAAAAACCGAACCAACGATGCGATCTCTTTATTACGATCAATTTCTCCTTGACGTTGCGGCCCCGATCCTGACCAGCCGGGGAGCAATTGTCGGCTGGGCGCGTATCGGCCAGGGGCAGGAACTGATATCCCAGAATCTGAGGATTGTCTCACACAACGGCGTGCTGTATACCCTGCTGGCCATTCTAATCGGTTCGACCCTGGCCGTTCTAATTGGGAACCGGCTGACTTCCGGCCTCAACCGGCTGCTCTTTGTTTCTGGTCAGATCAGGGACGGTCGTCGTGACCTGCGGATAGAAATTTCCCGCAGTGACGAAATCTCCCGTTTGGGAGAGGGTCTGAACCAGATGCTCGAAGCAATTACCGCCGGCGAGGAGGAACTGACATACGAAAGGAATAAACTTAAAAACATATTAGATACGATTCAAGACGGTGTTTGCATCGTAAACAAAAATTATGACATTGACTATCTAAACCCGGCCGGAATCAAGGAATTTGGTTATAGTGAAGGTCGGAAATGTTTCTTCTATTTCGAGGAACGAAGTGAACCTTGCCCCAGGTGCAGCCGGCTTAAAGTACTTCAGGGTGAAACTTCACGGTGGGAATACTACTCCGGCAGAAATCAAAAAAACTATGAGTTTAGCAACACTCCGCTTCAAGATCCCGATGGCAGTCTGTCGAGACTGACCATATTTCGAGACATCACCGACAGCAAACGGGCGGAAGAGGCATTGCGGGAGAGTGAGAAGAAATACCGAAATCTCTTTGAAGAGTCGTTCGATGGGCTCTTCATCACCTCACCTGCTGGAAAAATCATCGAAATAAATAAAAAGGGTGTCATGATGTTCGGTTATGACACAAAAGCGGAAGTATTGAGTCTAGATTTAGCAAAGGATGTTTATGCAGATCAACTGGATCAAAAACAGATACTTGCATTTATAAATTCAGTAGGCTTCGGCGAATACGAGGTTGTCGTCAAAAAAAAGAACGGCACAAGGAGGCTTACTCATTGCGCTTTGATTGCTGAGAAGGACGAAGAAGGCAAGGTTATCTCCTACCGGGGTATAATCCGTGACATCACTGAGCGGAAGCTGGCCGAGGAAAGACAAGAATATTTGATGAAGAGGCTCAAGGCGATCTGGGAAATCGCCCGCATGGTTGATGTCGGCTCCCGGCGACTGTGCGATCATGTCCTGACTGAAACTGTGGCCATGACCAATAGCAGCTATGGATTCTTTGGATTTCTTAATGAAGATGAGAGCATCTTGACCATCCATTCCTGGTCGACTGAAGTCATGAGTGATTGTCGTGTGGGTGATGGACCTATCGAATTTCCGATCGCCCAAGCCGGACTCTGGGCCGAGGCGGTGCGCCGGAGAAAGGCGTTGACTATAAATGACTACCAGTCGGAAATTCAAGGCAAAAAAGGAACCCCTGAAAGTCACATTAATCTACGGAGATTACTAGTTGTTCCCATTCTCAGCCAAGGCCGAATTATCGCACTCACTACCGTGGCCAACCGGGCAGACGATTATACTGAGGATGATACCGAACAAGTTAATGCTTTCGTGACCAGCGCCCTGGTTATTCTTCAAAAAAGGCAGGCCGAAGAAGAATTGGCCAGGTATCGCGATCACCTGGAGGACTTAGTGAAACTGCGAACTGCCGAATTGACTCAAGCCAATATGCGTCTTCAGGAACTGGACCGACTAAAGTCCATGTTTATTGCCTCCATGTCCCATGAGCTTCGGACGCCGCTCAATACCATCATTGGGTTCACCGGAATGACCCTTCACGGATTGTCCGGGTCGCTGAATGAAGAGCAGGAGGATAATCTGAGACGAGTTTACCGTTCTTCCAAGCACTTGCTAAATCTGATCACCGACGTCATCGACATTTCAAAGATCGAAGCGGGCAGGGTCAATATCTATCCGGAGCAGTTGATGTTGGATGAACTGGTGGGTGAAGCCGTTGACGCTATCCGACCCCAAATCAGCGAAAAGGGGTTGACCCTGGAGGTAGAGGTGCCGTCTGATTTGACGATAGTGACGGACCGAAAACGGTTGCTTCAGTGTCTGCTCAATTTCCTGAGCAATGCCGTAAAGTTTACTGAAGCCGGGAATATCGCGGTGAATGTCCGAGAAGTCAACGACCAATTTGAAATATCCGTGTCGGATACGGGCATCGGTATCGCCGCACAGGATCTGCCGAGGTTGTTCGGGGCCTTCGAACGACTGGATTCTCATCTACGTGTGAAGGCGGGTGGCACCGGACTTGGGCTATATTTGACTAAAAAGCTGGCGACAGATGTGTTGTCCGGCAACGTTGCCGTTGAAAGCACGGAGGGGAAGGGCAGTACCTTCCGCATCCGGGTCCCGAAGATTGCATCAAAAAAGGAGATAGGATGATGAAAACCGGACTGGTGATTGAGGACAATAGTGACAACATGGTGCTGATTACCCGGCTTTTGGAAAAGGCAGGTTACCTGACACTCCGAGCGGAAACGGGCCGAGCCGGGCTTGACATGGCTGTTCAACAACGGCCTGATTTTATTATCTTAGACATCCAGTTGCCGGACATCGACGGGATCGAGGTGCTAAAGCAATTGCGTGATTCCGAGGCCGGGAAGAACATCGCTGTCATTGCCATGACCTCTTATGCCATGACCGGCGATCGGGAAAAGATTATGACGGCCGGTTGTACCGGGTATATCGAAAAACCGATCGACCCGGCCCGGGTGATCGACCAGATCCGTAAAATACTGGAGGATACAATGTGAAAATACTTATTGTTGACGACGACGATAACTCCCGGATCTATCTGGAAAGGGCGTTGAAGGCCCAGGGGTATAGTGTCGAAAGCGCCTCCAACGGGACTCAGGCGTTGGACCTGGCCAGACACTCGCCGCCCGACATGATCATTTCGGATATTTTAATGCCCGAGATGGACGGCTTCATGTTTTGCCGCCAGGTCAAAGAGGATGAGCGGCTGAAAAGAATTCCCTTTGTTTTTTATTCGGCCACATACTGCGAAAAGGATGACGAAAAGCTGGCCATGAATCTCGGGGCATCCAGATTCATCGTCAAGCCGATGGAGTTAGAAGACTTCTTATCGATCATCTTGGAAGTGCTGGAGGAAAGCAAAAAAAAGACGTTGTCCGTGCCCGAAAGCACCAAGATGGAAATGGAGGAATTGGACCAGATGCATCTCGAGGCTCTGACACGAAAGCTTCTGACAAAAATACACCAACTGGAGGAGAGCCGAAAGGATATTGAAGAGAGTGAACGAAAATACCGGGCCTACATCAATGAATCTCCGACCGCGATTTTTGTCGCCACCGGAGATGGCCGTTTTCTGGAGGTTAATCAAGCCGCCTGCCGCCTTACTGGATATTCTACGGAGGAATTATTGCGCATGACGATTCTGGACCTCCTGGCCTCCGGGAAGGGTGATTTGGTCCAGAGTCGATTCAAAGATATTCAGAGGAATAGAAGAATAATGGATGAAGTTGAGTTGAGACGCCGTGACGGAGGTTCCATTTATGTCATATTAAACGCGGCGAGTCTCTCCAATGACCGGTACATTGCCTTTTGCCAGGACATCACCGAACGGAAGCGAGCCGAAGAGATAATTAAAGCCTCTCTCAAAGAGAAAGAAGTCATGCTTCGAGAGATCCACCATCGGGTCAAAAATAACCTCCAGATCATAATTGGATTACTCAATCTTCAGGGCGAATATTCCAAAGATGCTCACGTTGCATCCCTCTTGGGAGAATGCCGAAACCGGATCAAAACCATGGCCTCAGTCCACGAAAAACTTTATCGAGCACATAACTTAGCTGGAATAGATCTTAGTGATTACATTGACGGCTTAATCGGCACTGCGTTCATATCCTATGGGACAATCGCCGGAAAAGTCCGGATCGAGATGAAGATAGAGGACATTAGTCTCGGGATAGATACGGCTGTTCCATTTGGTCTCATCTTGAACGAACTAATCTCCAACTGCCTGAAACATGCCTTCCCAGGAACCAGGAAAGGAACTATTTCTATTTCGCTTCGGGTCATTAATGCAGATCAGCTTGAACTAGTAGTAGCCGACGACGGGGTGGGGCTGCCGGCCGGCCTGGATCTAAATCGCACTTCATCTTTGGGATGGGAGTTGATCACCGGCTTGACCAGGCAGATCAAGGGCAAATTGGAGGTCTTGAAAGACACGGGAATGGCGGTTAGGATAACATTTAATAAACCATTCTAAGACAGTCAGTTGCAAGTCTATCAATGTCATTGCAGAAAAATCATAGTGAAAAAAGCACGACCCAGAGGACGTACTCCAGGCTGGAGAGATTGAAACAAGACTGGTATCAAGACTGGTATTTAGTTGCAGTGTAGGTTGACTCGTGGTGGAGATGAAGGGATTCGAACCCTCGACCTCCTACATGCGAAGCAGGCGCTCTCCCAACTGAGCTACATCCCCACAAGGGAACCTTACGAGCAGGCTGGATAAATTAGGGCAAAAATTAGCGGCGAACCAAGAACAAAAGATAACCGATTTGAGGCTGGGTGTCAAGAAGTTTCGATGCAGCATGAAAAATATACGCTGGGTCGGTCAGGTGTTACACGGACCGTCAATGCGGCGGAGTGGTTCTCGTTCCACGATAAGTTGATGGATAAAGACAGGTTCACTTACATTCTTGAGATGCTGCTTTCCCATTTCCTGAATATTGAACTTATCCCGGATCCGGCGGGCGATTTCCGGACCGATAAATATACGGCCTTCGGTCGCTGAGGCGCCAAGGCGGGCGGCGATATTAGTCACCATCCCGGAGGCCGTGTAGGTCCACCTGGTTCCGGTAAAGCCCTCTAATCGGGTGGAACCTACCGAGGCTATTCCGGAATTAATGCCGATATTGACATTGATTGGTTTGTTGCTGCCTTTTAGGTCCTGGTTGACCTTATGGACTTTCTGTTGGATGGCGATAGCCGTGGCGGCCGCGTTGCAGGCATGCCGGACCGGGTCATCATCTTGAAAGATAATCATTAATCCGTCGCCGGCCGTTTCATTGATATCACCCTTGTTCTGATAAATGTCATCGAGAAAACTGGAGAAGTAGCGTTCGATGAGATAGTTCATCCACTTCAATTCTACGGTTTCACTTAACGACGTGTACCCGGCTATGTCCAGAAAGAGTACCGACACATCCCGATCTCTCTTTTCCAAATCAGGCGCTTCGGGGGCCGTTTCGATCAACCGCTTAACGGACTCGGGCACGAATTTACCTAAATGAGCTTTGATGTTTTCAAGAAGTTTGACTTTTTGGAGCGTGGCTTCCAGTTGAACGTTCTTAGTTCTTAGTTCTTCGACTAGTTGCGTTAACCGGAATTCCCGAGCCTCGACCTTAACCATCATCATCCCGAACGACTCAGCCAATTCCTCGACCAGGGGCGGGTAGTTACCGGTCCTGGTGTATTCGAAAACGGCATTGGCCTGTTCGTAATTGCCCTGGGATATCTCCGTGGTCAAATTGATTAAGTGCTTCAAAACAACATTAATGACATCGTTTTCCATGGGCACCGCTAATTAATGATGAAGAAACAGCGCCCCTGTCCAGATCAAGACAAGGGCGCCATTGGTTTCTAGGGTCAACTCATTGACCGTGGCGAGATGTAGTATTTCCAGGAAAGAGAGTTGTAAGTTTCGATTTACTCCTCTTCTTCCTCCTCATCTACAACAACCCCGTCACGTTCATACTGAGCGTCTCGTTCGGCATGTCCGGCAGCCACCTCTTCGTCACTCCACGGCTCGACGATCAAGGACTCGGACACCAACTCCCACAGGTACATGATTTCGACGCCAAGGTCATATTCCTTGACCAGGCTCTTCATCAACTGATCGCGGCAGTTGTGACAGGGGGCGACAACCAACTTGGCCCCAGTGTCTTTAATCTGCTGAGCCTTGAATCGGCCGTACCAGATGCGTTCCTTTTTGTAGGGCATGGCCCAGGCCCCACCGCCGGCGCCGCAGCAGTAGTTGTTCATTCTATCGGGATACATCTCCACGAAATTGGGACAGCATTGCTGAGTGACCCATCGTGGCTCCTCGAAATAAGCCTGACCGAACGTATTTTGAGATTTCCGTCCATAGTTGCACGGATCGTGGTAGGTGGTCAAATGGGTGTGCTTGGTGTTGTCAACCTTAATTCGACCTTCCTTGATATAGCTCATCATCACGTCGAAAATAGAAACCACGTTGTACTTCTCGAAAACCCAAGGAAACCAATTCTGCAGACCTAACCTGGTCGCAAAGTAGGCGTGTCCTCACTCGGGGAGCAAGAGTGTTTTACACTCCAGCTCCTCCAGGTGTTTAACTATTCGTCCTACCTGAGTTTTCATGGATTCATCGTCACCGGAGAAAAGGCCCCAGTTGACGCCTTCCCATTCGGTGGAGGTGGTGGTCCAGTCTTCTTTGGCGGCATAAAAAATCTTCCACCAGAACTTCATGTCATCGGGTTCGCCAAAAGGCTCCTTGGAATTGATGGTCACCAGCATGTTGGCGCCTTTTTTGTCCACCGGGACATAGAAACCGGGGAACCCATCATCTTCCATCTCTTTGGCTAAATCGCCCAGCAGGAACAAAAAGTCATCCTTGGGGATGCCCAAATTATTCCCTCTTTCCAGGTTCATCACCACGCCCCGATGGATGGGGTCCGGCACCTTGGCCCGTTCCCGCAGGCCCCGGGCCTTTCGGAGCAGCTTAGTTAATTTTATGCCCATGGGGCAGGCATTTTCGCAACGTGCGCATAAGGTGCAGACCCAGGGAAAACGGGAATCTATGAGTTCCTGATCCAAGCCTAAGACAGCCATCCGCACGGCTTTACGCACATCCAGGCCGTCCACCCCCGTAACGGGACAGCCGCCTGCGCAAGTTCCGCAGGTCAGGCAGGTGTCGGCCCAGTCCGGCGCCACCCCCAGCAGACGGTGCTCCCGACTTGGTTTAATCGGTCCCGTAGACATTGAGGTCCTCCTAATTAGTAAATAGTTACCGGCAACAGCGCGTTGCGGTTATCCGACCGGCATGACGCGCTGTTGCCGTACATTTTGTTAGTGAATCAGTATTCTTTAGGCAAATTGTTAAGCTGGGCCAGGGTAAATACCGGGCCGTCTTTACATACGTATTCTGTGCCGAGGTTGCATCTTCCACAAATGCCGATTCCGCATTTCATGCGCATTTCCAAGGACATAATAATCGTATCTGGAGTAAAACCAACTTTCTCCAGAACCGGTTGGGTGAACTTGATCATGATGGGCGGGCCGCACACGATGGCCACAGCGTTTTCGGCGCTGGGTGCTTTTTGCTCAGTGATGGCCGGCACAAAACCGACATTGTATTTCCAGGTGGGATCATCGGCCCGGTCAACGGTAATATGCATGTGGATGTCGCTGCGCTGCTCCCAGGCGGCCAGTTCGTCTTTATACAAAAGCATCCCGGGTGTTCTGGCCCCGTAGATGACGGTGATGTCTCCAAAGCGGGACCGATTCTCCGGTTGCAGCAAATAGACAATGGTCGACCGCAGAGTAGTGAAAGCAAACCCACCGCCAACGATGACGATATTCTTGCCTTCCAGCTCCTTCAGCGGATACCAGTTACCCAAGGGACCGCGGACACCCATGACGTCGCCTACGGACATATTGTGCAGGTGGCTGGTGACTAATCCGACCTTATTCACTGTAAATTTCAGAAACCCGGTTTCCGTGGGCGAGGAGGCGATGCCGATGGGGATTTCTCCTTTCCCGGCGATGGATAATTCAGCAAACTGCCCCGGTTCATATTTGAAAGCTTGTTCATCGGCTGGGTTAAGAAAAACAAACTTAAATGTTTTTAGGTTCTTATCTTCGGTCTCGGTGATGATTTCATCAATCCGCACCGGATAAGGTAAATACGGATTTCCCACGGGTCCACCTCCTCACTAAGCCTTAGTCCCGGCGCTGGTCTGATATTCATTCATCAGGGTGATGACGTTTCTGATATCGATATTGACCGGGCACGCCTGGACGCACCGACCGCAACCGACACAGGCCGGCCCATCGCCATACTTGTCGATGTAGTATTTGAGCTTGTGCATAAACCGCTGACGCACCCGCTGGACCTTGTGGTCCCTGGGGTTGTGACCGGTCCCGTGGAGAGTAAAGAGGGGAAACATGCAAGAATCCCAGTTCCTGATCCGATCCCCGGCTTTCTTGCTGACTTCATCTTGAATATCAAAACACCAACATGTCGGGCAGAGGAAAGTGCAAGCGCCGCAGTTGATGCAGGCGAATTGAACCCTCTCCCAGAACCGGGCGTTAAACAGTTCCATCATGTTTTTATCTTTAAGTTTCGCTGTATCCAACTGGGGCAAGGTCTGCTCGGCTTTAGTCTTGATTTCGGCCGCGGTCTTTTCATTGGCCGGAGAAGCCGCATCTGTTCCTTTAGCCTGTTTCAAGAGTTGGTCACCCTTTGGGGTCAGGCTTTTGGCTAAGTACGCGTCAGGCAGTTCGGTCAGCAACACATCCAAACCAGTTTCGTCAAAAGGCCCGCTGCCCATGGAAGTACAAAAACAGGTCGAGCAAGGATGCTCACACCCCAGCCCGATCAGGGTCGTCGTTTCCCGGCGCTTAACCCACCAGGGATCCTGAAATTGGGGGTTATCCATATTAACGTCAACCAGGGTCACCGCCTTGGCGTCACAGGGGCGCAGGCCAAGCACCACCCGGTTGGGGTATTCCTTGGGTGTTTCTTTGATAATACCGGCGTCAGCGTCTTCCTTGTCCAGAGAATAACCGAACATGCGCTCGGATTGGGGAAAGAACACGGACTTGATCGACAGTCGGGTGTTGGAATAGGGCAGGGCCAGATCTTCAGCTTTGTTTACCGGGCCGAACGCGATCATATCTCCCTGGCGGACCGGCCCCAGCACCTGGTAGCCGGACTTAAGTGAAGCCAGGAAGTCATTCAACTTGCTCTTGGCTATGATTACTGATGTCATGGTGCACCTTTCGGTCACAATTTGTGCATAGGGTTGAGTCTATTTGATGAAGCCACCCGGATCATCAGGTCGATAGACGTCAAGCGGAGGCCGGACGTCCGGCACCATTCCAGGTTCGAACCCATAGAGATCTTCCACGTCCATATTCAGTTTTTTGGTCAGCAATCGGACCGGGATGTTCACCGGGCAGGCCCGCTCACAGGCGCCGCAATCCGTACATCTCCCGGCGCAATGATATGCCCTTAAAAAATGGAAAGTGCGGACGTCGGTGGGGTCGATACTCTTTCCCAACCATTGAGGACGGGATTCATCCACAAAACAGGTGGGGCAATAACACAGCGGGCAGGCATTTCGGCAAGCATAACACCGCAGGCACGGAGCCAATATCTTATCGAAAAAGGCCCATTTTTCATCTGGGGACATGGCCTCGATCTTTTTCACATCGGCATAACGATCGTCTAGTTTCTGCTCTTCCACCTTTTCGGCTACCAACTCGTCATAGACAACTGGATTGCGGTGGATACAAGTGGCGCAATTGTTTTGAAGATACTCTTGTCTATTGAATTTCCGTTCAAATCCGGGGCCGGTAACCACGATTTCCGTGTCATTGACCACGACCGCGGTGGGTTCTTGACCGTCCAGGGCAGCCAGTATTCTTGATCGGTCAATCATCCCATGGCAGGGTACGCCGATGATATACAGTTGCTCCCGCTTAATCTGGTTTTCGACGATGTGAGTCACGATATTCCGGGAATCACACCCTTTGGCCACGACACCGATGCGATCAGTTCGTTTTGTCAAGTAATTAGTTAAATTAATTCCACAATTATAATCCCAATAGAGCTCATCAACGTCCTCGGGACGGGAAACAACGGCTGGTTCGCTCATCATGGGAATGGTGCCCTGACGAAACCCGATGACCACATCAACTTTGTTCTCGGACAGCAAGCGGCGGGCAATATCTCTTATCTTACCAACATATTCCAACATTTATGCTACCTCCGCCTTTTCCTTGATAAAATGTTTGGCCGGGCCCAAGGCCTTGACTTCTTCGGCGACGGTGTTGGCCACTTCTACGAACTTGGTCGATTCGGCTGAAGAAATCCAGGAGAAATGCAATCTCCCAGGCTCCGTACCCATATACTCCAGCAGGCCTTTCATCATGGCAAATTTTCTCCGGGCATAGTAATTGCCACTCAAATAGTGGCAGTCTCCCGGGTGTCAACCTGAGACCCAGATGCCGTCCACCCCGCGTCTAAAAGCCGCCAGGATGAATTTTGGACTGATCCGGCCCGAACATGGGACCCGGATAACACGGTGAGCCGGTGTATGCTGCATCCGTCCGATGCCGGCCAAATCTGCGGCCCCGTAGGAGCACCAGTTGCACAAAAAGGCGGTGATTTTGGGTTCCCACTCGCTCATTACTTAAATCTCCTTTGTCAATCAACCTATCAGCATGTCTTAGGCTGTGATAATAATTCTCTCAGGCTAGTTAGGTGGTAGAGAGTAATGGCATTTGCTCCAATTCCGTCCACATGTCGGTTTTGGTTTCTCCTCCACCGCCTGACCCCGAAGTTCACGTTTGGGCCCGGCGGCGGGGAGAATCGCGGCTATCGGCGATGCCTCCCAAAGGCTAAACCGATTCTATTTGAGCGAAAATCTGACCGGTGTCAAAGCCTTTCAGGTGTAACGCACCTGATCGGCAAGAGGCCACGCACAATCCGCATCCTTTGCACAAAGCCGGATTGATTTCAGCCTTAGCGGTCTTTTCGTTAAATCCAGGAGCACTGTAGGGACATATGGACACACAAATGCCGCAGGAACTGCAACAAAAAGCATCTACTTGAGCGACCTGGCCACTAACCTGGACGGTTTTCTGAGACAATAAGGTGATGGCCCGGGAGACTGCGGCCTGGGCTTGCGCAATACTCTCATCGATGGGCTTAGGATAATGCCCTAAACCGCACAGGAATACGCCATCGGTGGCAAATTCCACCGGCCTTAACTTGGCGTGAGCTTCTATGAAAAAACCGTCGGCATTGACCGGGACTTTGAAGAATTGGGAAACGTCATCCACCTTATGGGGCAAAATGGCTGAAGCCAACGTCAGCAAGTCCGTCTTTAAGGTAATGGGGCGTCCCAACACGTGATCGATCACCGTGATATCAAGCCCGTCTGTCCCGGCCGTAACTTGGGGTTTATTCTCCACGTCGTACCGGATAAAGATAACGCCTTGTTCCCGGGCCGCCTTGTAGATAAGTTCCCGTTCGCCATAGCTTCTAATGTCGCGATAGATAATGAAGACATTGGCACTTGGGTTCCGTTTTTTCAGTTGCAGTGCGCTTTCAATGGAATGGGTGCAACACACCCTGGAGCAGTAGGGCCGCTCAGGTTCCCTTGATCCCACACATTGAATGAAAACCGCGGTTTTTACGTCATTAAGTTTGGGATCATCTTGAATGAACAATCGATCCAATTCCAGGGAGGTCATCACCCGGTCATGTTGGCCATACAGGTATTCCGTCGGCCGATACTCTTGACCACCGGTGGCCAACACCGCCACACCGTGCTCCAAGAGTTCCTCCGGATTTCCGGAAGTCTTTATCTTGGACCTGAAATTACCCACAAAACCATCAACATTGGTTAGCTCGGAATTGAGGTAAACCTTGATTTTGGGGTTTTGTTCTATCGATTTGATGGTCCCGGCCAGTTCCTCTTGAATATTTTCACCCTTCCAGGTTTTGTAGAGATTCAACGCCTGGCCGCCCAGCCGCTCACTTTTTTCCACCAGATGAACCTGAAGCCCGGAATCGGCCAATGTTTTGGCTGCATTCATCCCGGCCAATCCACCACCCAAGACCAGGGCGTTTTGGTTCACGGGAAGCTCCGTATCCTTGACCGGTTCGAGCAAGGCCACCTTGGCCACCGCCATCCTGACCAGGTCTTTGGCTTTTTCCGTGGCCCTGACGGGGTCATTGCCATGGATCCAGGAATCTTGATTGCGGATATTGGCCATTTCGAAAAGGTATTTGTTGATTCCAGCCTGGGCCAGGGTCTCCTGGAACAACGGTTCATGGGTCCGCGGGGTACAGGCGGCCACGACAACACGGTTGAGGTTCTTTTCCTTGATCACCTTGGCCATCAGGTCTTGGGTGTCTTGTGAACAAGAATAGAGGTTGGTTTCAGCGTAGGCCACGTAGGGCAGCGTCTTGACATAATCCCTGACTGCCGCGACATCGATCACCCCGGCGATATTTATGCCGCAATGACAAACAAAGACGCCGATGCGCGGCTTTTCTCCCCGCATGTCCCGTTCCGCAATATTCTCCTTGACCTTGGTCAAAGATGATCTGGACGAACTCAAA
>JADFYC010000130.1 GCA_015233295.1 Deltaproteobacteria bacterium
TTGCTGGCCGTGGATAAGACCGACCCGGTGGCCCGGTCCGTGGTCCAACGACTCGACATTGTAACCTCCGAACTGCAAGAAAGCATCATGCGGACCCGAATGCAGCCCATCGGAAATGTTTTTGGCAAATTTCCCCGGATCGTTCGGGAACTGGGCAAAAAATTGGGCAAGCGCATCGAGATTACTATTCATGGCAATGAGGTGGAACTGGATAAGACCATCCTGGAATCCCTGGCCGATCCATTGACCCATTTGATTCGGAATGCCTGTGACCATGGCATAGAACCGCCCGATATCCGCGCCAAAGCCCGGAAAACGGAAACCGGACATATTATCCTCCGGGCCTCCCACGAAGCCGGCCAGATCAACATTGAAATCAGAGACGATGGCCGGGGGATAAGCGCTGACAGGGTAAAGAAGAAGATTTTAGAGAAAAAGCTCAAAGGGGAAGCGGAACTGGCCCAATTGAGCGAAAAGGAAATATTGAGCTATATTTTGTTGCCCGGTTTTTCCACGGTGGAGGCGGTGAGCGATGTTTCCGGCCGAGGTGTGGGCATGGATGTGGTCAAATCCAGTATTGAGAAACTGGGCGGCACCCTGGATCTGGAATCCAGACCGGGAGAGGGGACAACGGTTTTGCTCCGGCTGCCCTTGACTCTGGCCATTATTCCCTGTCTGATCGTCATGATGGGTGATTATCGATATGCCATTCCCCAGGTAAATTTGGAGGAGCTGGTGTGTCTATATGACGAGGACGTGGTGACTAAAGTGGAGTACGCCGGAGATAAGGAAGTATTTCGGCTTCGGGATCGGCTCTTGCCGTTGATCAGGCTGGGAGAAATTTTGAAAAGGCCCCAACCCTTTACCGAGGATGTCCGGGCCGATATTTCGGAGAGCCATCGGCAGGAGTACGAACAAGCTTATCAGGAATATCTGAAGGTCAAGAACTCGGAGAAAGACTCGGAAATCCATTTTTCCCGGTCGCTGAACTTCTGTGTCTTGAAGGTCGGGGCCAGCCGGTTTGGTTTGATCATTGACCGGGTGATCGGCACCGAGGAGATAGTGGTCAAACCCATGCATCCCGCGGTTAAGTCCTTGAGCATCTATTCCGGCGCCACGGTCATGGGCGATGGACGGGTGGCCTTGATCCTGGATATTGAGGGAATTGCCAAGCATGGGGGCATCTCCCTGGAAGGTGCGACTGAAGAGGTCCTGGACCAGCCTGAAAAGGGGGCGGGTGATGAAGAAACTCAAACCGTCCTGTTGTTCAAGAATGGACCTGAGGAGCAATTCGCCGTGGCCTTACCGTTGGTCAAGCGGGTGGAACGGATAGAAGCCGCCAAGATTGAACGGGTCGGGGAGCGGGAATACGTGACCATCGATGGGATGTCCACGCTTATTTTGCGGTTGCATCATAATTTAAACGTCACTCCCACCTTGGAACGGGAGGAGATGTTCCTGCTCTTGCCCAAACACCTCAAGAAACCCTTCGGGATCTTGATGTCCAGCATCATCGACATCGAAGAAACTTCCATTGATATGAATACCGAAAGCTACATGGAAGACGGCCTGTTGGGCACGGATATCTTGCGGGACCACATGACTTTGTTTATCGATATCTACCGGCTGATCGAAAAGGCGGAGCCGGAGTGGTTTTCTGAGCGCCGGTTGAAGACGCCGCCGCCGGAAGAGGTGCGACGCATATTATTGGTGGAAGACGCCTCCTTTTTCCGGCACCTGGTTAAAGGCTACCTGGAGGCGGACGGGTATGAAGTGGTCATGGCTGAAAACGGCCAGGTCGGTCTGGATAAGTTCAATGAAATTAATTTTGATCTGGTGGTGTCCGATATTAATATGCCCATCATGGACGGGTGGGAAATGATGAGAAAAATTAGAAGTGGTTCAAAGAATCGTGATGTCGCCACCATCGCCCTAACGGCTCTGGATTCGGATGAAGACCGGGCCAAGGCCAAAAAAGTCGGATTCAACTGGTATCGAACTAAAATTGACCGTGAACTCCTCCTTACCACTGTGGCTGAAGCTATGCAAAAAGGGTAGGGGACCGGAAAGGAGTCTTATTTGATGGAAGCTGTCAGAAGCGATGAAGTCTTTGAGATGGAAAGGAAGCGGCAGTTTTGCTCCTTTTGGCTGTCTGGGCGCCTATTCGGGGTAGATATTTTGGATGTCAAAGAGATTAATTCCGAAATTACCTTCACCCCGATTTTCCATGCCTCTAAAGAAGTGAAGGGATATGTCAACATCCGAGGTCAGATCCATCTGGTCATCGACTTGCGGTTGTTGCTGGGTTTTGAGAGGGGTGACGACGTCGAAGGCCGGCGGTTGATAATATTTAAAACCAAAGTGGGAGAGCCGTTCGGGGTTCAGGTGGATCGGATTGGCGATGTGGTTGAGGTGACCGAAGGCCAGATCGAGCAGCGGACAAAGGTTGATGATAAGCTGGATCGGATTGTCGACGCCGGGGACGTAATTGAAGGTGTCTGTAAGCTTAAAGACCGTTTGTTAGTTATTTTGAATGCCAAGAGTTTCTTGAGAATAATAGAAAAGGGCAGAGGACATTGAACCGCAACCCGTGTCTTCAATAAGACAACTCATATTTTTATCAGGAGGGATGGAATGAGCAATTTGAAACTGGCGACTCGAATCGGTCTGGGATTTGGAATTTTGCTATTGTTGGCAGTGATTCTCGGCATTCTGGCGGTGGCGAATATGAAATCCGCTGAACGCCGGGCGGCGGGGTTGGCTCAGGAATACATGCCGGAAGTGGATTTAGTCAGCGACCTTGAGTCGAATTTTAGGGAGATGAGGTTCGGCGTCCGGGGGTATTCTCTATCCCGACAGGAGAGTTATCTTAATGCCGCCATGGCGAGTTTGGTTAAGATCAAGAAGAATATTCAAGATTGCAAAGAGTTATCTAATAAATACGTTGAATTGACCAAGTTGCGGGAAAGCGTGGGCAAAGTAGATAGCGACATTGGAACGTATGAGAAACTCATCAATGAGACCGTAACCCGAGTTAAAGAAATCGCAGAAATTCGGAAACGGCTGGACGCTTCGGCCAAGAAATACATGGACCACTGCAATGAATATCTCGGTCATGAAATTGAAATATTTGAAAAAGAAGTCAAGATGCGGACTGAATCCGCCGGCGCTCTAGAACGTTTCAAGAAAATCAATACAATGAATGAGATAATAGGCCTGGGAAATTCTATCCGTATTGCGAATTTTAAGGCCCAGGCGAATAACGACGTTAAGATGTTGCAGGAAATTTTGAAAGCTTTTACTGAGATCGATAAGAAGATTGATGAGCTTAAGCCCGTGACCACCCGAGAAGCCGACCTTAGGATCCTGGCCGGGGCGAGGACAGCGGCTCAAGAATATAAACAAGCTGTGGTTGACTACATTAAGAACCAGGAAGAGCAGGAAGAATCGAACAAAAAACGTAATGCTCTGGCCGATGAGCTTCTAAAGATGGCCTCGGAAACTTCCGACTTCGGGATGAAGAAAGCCGGGGAGCTGGCCAACCAATCCATGTCGGCTTTGTCCCAGGCCTCGATGGTGATGATCATCGGGTTGATCGTGGCCGTCATTTTGGGCACCATCATCGCCATCGGTATCGCTAAAGGCATAATTAACCCGATTAGTAAAGCGGTGGAATTAGCCAACGCCATCGCCGCCGGCGACCTGACTAAACGGCTGAATATGACCACCAAGGATGAAATCGGCGATATGGCCAGGGCCTTGGACAAGTCGAGCGACCAGTTGTCCTCCATGATCAGGCTGATTCAGGAAAACGCCAAGAGCCTGGCTTCCCAATCAGAGGAGTTGTCCACCGTGTCTTCCACCCTGGTGGCCAATTCGGAACAAATGACCGCCCAGTCCAACAACGTGGCCGGGGCTACGGAACAGATGTCTACCAATATTAATACCATGGCCTCTGCAGCGGAAGAGATGAGCGTCAATATCGCCACCGTGTCCTCGGCTGCGGAGCAAATGTCCCAGAACATGAACACGGTAGCCAGCGCCATAGAAGAGATGACCATGTCAATAAATGATGTCTCCAAAAACGCTGAAGATGGGGCCAAGATAGCTAAGAAGGCCACTAAAATGTCGTCAGAGGCCACCGTGACCATGAATACCCTGGGAGGTGCGGCCCATGCCATCGGCAAAGTGACCGAAGTGATAAAGCGGATTGCCGAGCAGACTAATCTCCTGGCCCTGAATGCCACCATCGAAGCCGCCTCGGCCGGTGACGCGGGCAAGGGGTTTGCCGTCGTGGCCAATGAGATCAAAGAACTGGCCAATCAAAGCGCCCAGGCGGCGGAAGACATCGCCAATAAGATTGAAGGAGTCCAACTGAATACTAAAGAGGCGGTGGACGTCATCAAGCAGGTGTCTGAGATTATCAATAACATTAGTGAATCAGTTGAAATCATTTCCACTTCCGTAGATCAGCAAACCAAAGCGGCCAATGAGATTTCGTCCAACGTCTCCCAGGCGGCCACCGGGGTGAACGATATCGCTGGCTCCATTGCCGAAGTGGCCAAGGGCGCTAACGACATGTCCCGGAACGTGGGTGAAGCGGCTAAAGGGGCCAATGAAGTGTCGGCTAATATCCAGGGTGTCAGCCAGGCCTCGGTGGACAGCAACTCCAGTGCCCGTCAGGTTAACCTGTCCGCCTCGGAATTGGCCAAAGTAGCCGGTCAATTGTCCGAAGTGGCCAACAAGTTCAAGATCAGCCGGTAACAAGTAACATCCGGCCGAGAATATCTAAGACCAAACCCAGGGCGGCGCTTGATTGTCCCTGGACTAACCTATGAACTCCTTCGGAGTATGGCCAAGTTGTGGTATTCGGCATAAACCCGGCCTGCCGCAATCCGGGGGGATAACAACTGGAGACATGGGCAATTTCATGGCTGAGAGACTGAAAATACTAATTATTGACGATTCAATAATTTTTCGTAATGCCATCGCCAATGCCCTTTCGGGTGAAAACGATATCGAGGTGATCGGGACGGCCCATAACGGGGCCAGGGGCATCGAATTAATTAAGCTGAGACCGCCCGATTTGGTGACCTGTGACGTGGAAATGCCGGTCATGGATGGTTTGGAAACCCTTAAAGGTATCCAGGAGTATAATGCCGCCCACTCGGACCGGCCCGATATTGGTGTGATCATGGTCAGTTCGGTAACCACCAAAGGGGCTGAGGTTACGATTAATGCCTTGGAGTATGGAGCCTTCGATTTTGTGACTAAGCCCGATGGGAAAAATTCCGAGGAAAACACGGCCTATTTACGGCGGCAGTTGCTGGTTAAAATTCGACTATTTTCCCTGAGACGGTCTGCCGCAGCTCAAAGAAAAAAGGCCCTGGCCACCAGTGTCGCGGCCCAACTACCCCCGCCGCCGCCTCGGACGACTCCAGTTCCTACCGGCCAGATCAAAGCCGTTATTATCGGCGTCTCCACGGGCGGCCCCCGAGCCTTGTCGGCAATTATGCCGGAATTATCCAACCTGGTTGATTTGCCTATTTTTATCGTGCAACATATGCCTCCGACCTTTACCCAGTCGTTGGCAGAAAGCCTCAACAACAAATGCCGCCATCAGATAATCGAAGGTAAGCATAATGACATAGTTGATAATGGCCGCGCCTATATTGCTCCGGGTGGTCGCCATATGTTGGTTAGAAAAAATACCTTGGGCCAGTTTATGACGACCATCAACGATCAGCCGCCGGAAAACGGGTGCCGGCCTTCCGTGGACGTGCTGTTCAGGTCTGCCGCGACCGCTTACGGCGGTGACGTCGTGGCCATTATTCTCACCGGGATGGGAAATGACGGGACCAAAAGTCTGAGCCAGCTGAAAAGGGCCGGCGCCTATGTTATCGCCCAAGATGAAGCCACCAGTGTGGTTTGGGGCATGCCGGGATCGGCCGTGGCCTCCGGCCAGGTGGATGACGTCCTGCCGCTGGATAAGATCCCGGCTGCGGTGGGCAGACTAACCGGGAAGAGATGAGTTATCGGGAATGGAACTGTCAAAGGCGGATTTTGAAAATATAAGAGAATACATTTACAGAATTTGTGGCCTGGACATAAAAGAAGACAAGAAGTACCTTATCCGTCAGAGGTTGGGGACGCTCGTCTTGGAAGCAGGCTGCAAAACCTTTGCCGAGTTCCACGCGAAACTGATGAGAGAGAATTCGGCTCCAATGAAGGATAAGGTGATTGGAGCCATCACCACCAACGAGACATCATTTTTCCGGGATAAACACCCCTTTGATACCTTTAAGAATTATCTCTTACCCAAGCTCGGCGAACTGATCAAGGCCAGAAAGAGTCGCGCCATGGACGTCAAAGGACCAAAGGTGCGCATTTGGTGTGCGGCTGCCTCAACCGGCCAGGAACCATATAGTTTGGCCATTCTAATTCATGAGTACGTCCAGGTTTGTCGTTTTTTTGGAATTTCAACTAGCGACTTCGGGCTTCAGGCTACGGATATCTCATCGGAGGTCCTGGCCAAGGCTATTGCCGGAGAATATAACGCCATAGAAGTCTCACGCGGGTTGACCCCGGATCAGCGGGCCAAGTACTTCGTCAAGGCAGGAAACTCATTGGTCATTCAGAGCTGGATTCGAAGTATGGTTGATTTTCGGCGGGCTAACCTGATTGAGCCGTTTATGTTGTTTGGTAACTTTGACGTCATATTCTGTCGCAACGTCTTGATTTATTTTGACGACGAGACAAAAAGAAAGATTCTCGATAAATTTTTTAATGCCTTGAATGAAAATGGCTTTTTGATGCTTGGGGCGTCAGAGAACATGTATACGCTGACCAATAAATTTCAACCCATCCGCGTCGGTGACACGAACCTGTATCAGAAAAAGTCTCCCCCGCCATCCACCACTCCGCCAATTCAGCTCAAATTTAAGCCTTGATTCCGGCCCGGGCGTGCGGTAGGGCCCGGCCTCAACAAAAGGCCGCGGTAGTTATGAACTCACCCTGGCCGCATAGTACTTCAAATCGTGGGCGACCATTTCTTGGATCAATGCTCTGAAGTCAATGGTGCTTTCCCAGCCCAGGACTTGTTTGGCTTTGGCCGGATCTCCAACCATTAAGACTTCGTCCTGGAACTTCCCGATACCGGTGTCCGTTTCCAGATACTTGTAAGGATCTAATCCGCAGTAGTCAAAAGCAATTTCTAAACAATCCCGGACTGAATGGGTCGTTCCACTGGCGATGACGTAATCATCGGGTTTATCTTGCTGAAGCATTAGCCACATGGCTCGCACATACTCCCGGCTGTGGCCCCAGTCGCGCCTGGCCTCCAGATTGCCCAGCCCTATTTTGTCCCTAATCCCCAACTTGATTTGGGCGGCATGGGTCGTTATTTTTCTGGTCACAAACGAGGCACCTCGGCGCGGAGATTCGTGATTGTACAAGATGCCGCAACTGGCGTGCAAGCCGTGCCTTTCCCGGTAATATTTGGTCAAAAAGTAGCCGGTGAGTTTGGAAATCCCATAAGGTGACCTGGGATTAAAGGGAGTGTGCTCGGTCTGGGGCGTCTCGCCCGCGTTGCCGAACATCTCACTTGAACCGGCGAAAAAGAGCCTGGCCTTGGGGCAAAGCAGTAACATGGCGGATAGGACATTCTGAATGCCCAGGATATTGATTTGGGTTACGGCAAATTCTTCCTCCAGGGACGAACCGACCTGACTGTAACCACCCAGATGGTAACACTCGTCTGGGCGAGTTTTCTCCAAGGCGGCAAATATGCTGGGAAAACTTTCCAGAGACCCGTAATGTAACTGTATCTTATCCAATATCTGGCTGAGGTGACCGAAGCGGTGTTCCGGGTGCTCATCAGCCATCCGGCGGACAAAGCCATGGACTTGATAACCATGGGAGAGCAAAAGTTCAGCCAGATACGAACCATCTTGCCCGGATATTCCTGTGATAAAGGCTTTTTTCAATCTTGATCTCCTATGAAAGATGGCGTCGCACAATGGTCCACTGGTGGTTAGGGGTGACTACTACCGACGTCATCGTCGACCTTCCTTCATCTCTTATTGTATCGCCTTCATCTCACCCCAGTTGGGGCCGGCCTTCAGATCTACCACTAAGGGGACGGCCAGGGTGACAACGTCTTCCATGGAATGTTTGACTAGTGTCGCTGTCTGTTGGAGTTCCTGTTCCGGAACCTCGAAAACCAGTTCGTCATGGACCTGCATGATTAACTTTGTTGTGGATTTATGAGTGGATAAGGCGGTGATGACCGCGATCATGGCCTCCTTGATAATATCTGCCGCGCTGCCCTGGATAACGGTGTTGAAGGCCATCCGTTCGGCGTTTTTCTTGATGGTATGGTTGCGGCTGGTGATCCCGGTGATGACCCGTTTACGGTTTCTCAGAGTGGTGACGGCACCGGTCTGCTCGGCGGCGGCAATGACCTTTTCGGTAAATGATTTGACCCCTGGGTATTGAGCGAAATAGTCTTCAATGTATTTGTTGGCCATGGCCGGAGTGATATGCAATTCCTTACTCAGCCGGAAGCCGCTCATACCGTAAATAACTCCGAAGTTGACGACCTTTGATAATCGGCGCATGTCTCCGGTAATATCCGGGGGTTTGACCTTAAATAGTTTGATGGCTGTGGCCGCGTGGATATCTCGCCCTTCCCGAAAAGCCTGAAGCAACGTGTCATCTTGGGAGAAGTGGGCCAGAACGCGCAATTCGATTTGGGAATAGTCGGCCGATAACATCACCTGCCCTGGTGGCGCAATAAAGGCGCGTCGGATATTGTGCTGGTGTTCGTCACCCACCGGGATGTTCTGCAGATTGGGTTGACTGGAACTCAACCGGCCCGTGGCCGTGACCGCTTGATTATAAGTGGTGTGAATTCTGCCCGTGGCCGGATTTATCTCGGCCAGCAGACCGTCGACAAAAGTGGACTTCAACTTGGCCAGGCCGCGGTAGTCAATGATTTTGGCCGGGAGGGGATGGAGAGGAACCAACAACTCCAATACTTCTTCATCGGTGGAATAAGCGGTTTTTTTCTTGGTCTTTTTTTGTTGCGGCAGACCCAACTTGTCGAACAGGATAAACCCCAATTGTTTTGATGAATTGATGTTAAAGGATTGGTCAGCCAGACTGTGAATCTCTTTTTCCAGGTCATTCAGCTTTTGATAAATATCATCAGAGACTTCCCG
>JADFYC010000131.1 GCA_015233295.1 Deltaproteobacteria bacterium
TTTTTAGATTGGAGCACCAGCCGGATGGGCAAAATTCACCGCGGCCCCGGTCAAAGTCGGGACGCGGAATGATTACGGCAGATTCGAGTAAAACCCCCCACTCCGGAATGCTCCCGCATAGATTTTCTAAGAAAGGAGCCGCTTCGACCAGGCGGTCATCCGCCGGAGCTGAGAAAAAAGGAATAGCATTACAGATGACTGACTCTAATGAAGATGAGTTTGAACGCTATTAGACCGCCGGCCGCCGGCTAGATTCAATCCGGTCATGATTGGCGTTTTAAAAAGCCCGCCGCCGGTTGCCGTTATTGGGTGGAACAACGAGCAACCGACAGCGCCAAGTTAGGGCCGAATCAATGTCAACAACAATGAAAGGTCAGGATGTTATGAAAAACATGAGAATTAAGATAATGGTGACCGGCGGCTTCGTCCTGATTGCGGTCCTTTTGTTAATAGTCGGGGCTTTAGGTTGGCGGGCCGTGGTCATGGTCAATGATAACTTTGAGGTGGTTGCCTCAGATCGTTTGCCCAGCATTTTGGGGCTTGGGATTATCAATGAAGCCAAGACGGCTATCCAGCGGGCGGAGCGGACCATTATCCATCCGGAATTACGCGCAGACAAAGCACATCAACTAAAGCGGCTTGAGGAGACCTGGAAGAACGTTGAAGAAGGCTTGAAAATCTATGAAGCCTTGCCTCGGACGCCGGCTGAGCAAAAAATATGGAATACCTTCAAGATATCTTGGGAAGAATGGAGAAAAATGCACCGCCGGGTGCTTGAGGCCGAGGAGAATGGGAGACATGAGGAAGCCTTAGCCTTGTCAACGGGTAAAGCCCGAGACGCTTTCAATGCGAGTGAGAAACTCCTGAATGATATAATAGACCAGAATAAGCGGCAGGCCGACGAGTTTCATAAAGAGTCCAAGATGCAATCTAGTCGATTGATCATGGCCACGTTGATGCTGTCAATTATAGGGACAATAGCGGCTTTGCTGATCGGTTTGATTATTTCCCGGAAAGTCGATGGAATAATTCAATCCGTGCTGGTTGAATTCGGCCGTTTAAAGGACGCGGCGACTGCGGGCAAGTTGGGAACCCGAGGACAACCGGAAATAATTCATCGCGATTTTAGAGGACTCGTGGCCGGCGCCAATGACATCCTGGAGGCGATCATCCAGCCTCTGAAAATGGCGGCGGATTATGTCGACCGGATTTCCAAAGGAGATTTTCCGCCCCGGATTACTGATGAATATAAAGGTGATTTCAATGAGATAAAGAATAATCTGAATCAATGCATCAACGCCGTGAGTTTGCTCGTTGACGATGTGGATGTACTGGCGACTGCGGCGGTTGAAGGGAATCTGGACGTCAGGGCCGACGCGTCCAGGCATCAGGGTGATTTTCGGAAGATCGTGGCCGGGGTCAACGAGACCATCACGACACTCGTTGGGCACCTTGATGTGGTGCCGGCTCCAGCGTTGATTCTTGGGACGGATTTCGCAATCCGTTACATTAACCAAATCGGGGCTGATGTGATCGGATTACCCAAGCAGCAAGTAGTAGGCACCAAGTGTTATAATCATTTTAAGACCTCGGATTGTAATACAGCCAGGTGTGCCTGCGCCATGGCAATGCGGGATAACCGCAAGTCCACCGGTGAAACTGATGCTCACCCCAATATCCATAACCTCGAAATATCCTACACAGGTATACCTCTAAAGGACCGCCAGGGAAGAATCATCGGCGCCATGGAATTTGTAACTGATCAAACAGCGATTAAGCAGGCCGGTCGGATAGCTGAAAAAGTCAATCAATACCAGGAGGCCGAAGTGGTTAAGGTAACCGAAGTGCTCGGTCAGATTGCCAAAGGTTATCTTAATGTAACCCTCCAGGTGACGGAAGCCGACCAAGACACCTCCGCGGCCAAAACCAATTTCGAAAAGATCGCAAGGGCCATCGAGAAAAGCGTGCAGGCTATTCATGGCCTGGCTGAAGACGTCAACACGCTGTCAACTGCGGCCATAGCCGGGAAGTTGGATATCAGGTCCGACGCGACGAAGCACCAGGGTGATTTTCGGAAGATAGTGGAAGGGGTTAACAAGACTCTGGATGCGATCATCGGACCTCTAAATGTCGCCGCTGAATATGTAGACCGGATTTCCAAGGGAGATATTCCGCCCCGGATCACTGATGAGTATCAAGGCGATTTCAATGAGATTAAGAACAACCTGAATCTATTGATCGACGCGATGAAAGAGGTTACCCAACTGGCTCAGGAAATCGCGTCTGGAAACCTGATGGTCAAGGCTGTCATCAGGTCTAAGAATGATGAGTTGATGATCGCCCTGGATAGGATGATCAAAGATCTGACGGAAGTGGTGGTCAATGTCCAAACCGCAACAGACCAGGTGACCTCGGGAAGTCAACAAGTCAGTTCTACGGCTAACCAGATGTCTCAGGGTGCGGCCGAACAAGCGGCGAGTATCGAAGAAGTTTCCAGCTCCATGGAGGAAATGAGCAGCACGGTGAGTCAAAACGCCGACAACGCCAGGCAAACAGCGGCAATCGCCATTAGAGTGGCCAATGATACTCAAGAGGGCGGCCGATCAGTGGCGGAGACGGTTAGGGCCATGAAGAGCATTGCCGAAAAGATCGGTATTATCGAGGAAATTTCCCGCCAGACCAATATGTTGGCCCTTAACGCGGCGATCGAAGCGGCTCGGGCCGGGGAGCATGGTAAGGGGTTCGCCGTGGTTGCGGCGGAGGTACGTAAGCTGGCCGAGCGGAGTCAGAACGCGGCTAAAGAAATCAGCAGCCTGTCGGTCAGCAGTGTGGAAGTGGCCGAACACGCCGGTAAGTTGATCGAAACCATCATCCCTGATATTCAGAGGACCTCTGAATTAATTCAAGAAATTAGCTCTTCCGGTAGTGAGCAGGCCGGTGGTATTGAGCAAGTTTCCAAGGCTGTCCAGCAGCTTGATCAGGTGGTCCAACAAAACGCCGGCGCCGCCGAAGAAATGGCCTCGGCCAGTGAACAGTTATCCGCTCAGTCGGAGCAACTTAAAGAAGTCATAAGCTTTTTTAGATTAGAACACCAGTCGGGTACCCATGGTTCGCCGCTCCGCCGGTTACAACATCGTGACCAAGCAGTTGCGGCGGCATCTCCTAAGACGTTTCGTTCGCCCAAGGCCCTGAATAAAGAAACCACTTCGGCCGGGCAAGCATCCCTTCGAGACGAGAAGAAAGGGATAGCATTACATATGGGTGACTCTGAAGATGTAAATTTTGAACATTTCTAAACCAAGATCCTGATGGACAAACCATAGCCGGCAAAATATATTGATAACACTTACCGGGCACTTGAAAAGGTGTCAAAAGCCAGGCGCCTTTTCAAGTGTGCATTAGTCAGCCTGCCTTTATGGTTCTTCTTGGTGATCCTCCCTAATCTTGAGAGCTGCTCATGGTTCTTTTTGATCCTCACTATAGCAACCCCCATATACTCGTGTGAGATTCTCCCATAACAATGGGTATAATCCCTATTTACTAATCGCCCCCAACCTGATATTTATTGTGATGATTTTGGCCATGGTTAATTTGTGGCTCAACGGTCCTCGACTAATCACCGAACAGGGAGGTAATCATGAGTGCCGCCGCGATAACTGAAGCAACTCAGTATCTCACCTTCACCCTTGACGAAGAAGATTTCGCCCTCGAAATTTCCAAGGTCAAGGAAATCTTGGATTTCACTACTATCACCAAAGTTCCTCGGATGCCGGAGTTCTTCCGCGGCGTGTTAAATCTGCGGGGAAACGTCGTGCCGGTGATCGATCTACGGCTGAAGTTGGGTATGAAAGCCATCGAAAGAACGGTGGACACCTGTATTGTGATTATCGAGATATCCATTGATGGCGAATTGACCCTTATGGGCGCCCTGGCTGATTCGGTAAAAGAGGTCATAGATCTTGATCCCGGTCAGATATCACCTCCGCCCACGCTGGGCACCAGGTTGGACACCAGGTTCCTTAAAGGGATGGGTAAGTGCGGAGAGAAATTTTTGATCATTCTGGACATTGATATGGTGCTTTCCTCCGATGAGCTGGCCCTGGTCAAGAATTCATCTGATTCTTCGAATAGTTCGCCGCCGGCCGCGTCCATCGCGGCTTCGAATGCAGGGACGGGACGGGCCGCCGGTGTTAGTTAGAATCCGGCCGGCCAGTGCTGCGTAACGCCGGCATATAAAGCATGGTACAACTGATCGTGATTTAACTGCTGATTACAAAATAATGGAGAGACGATCATGAACTGGTTCTATAATTTGAAGATCAGAACAAAGCTTCTGTCAGGTTTTATCCTGGTGGCCTTGATTGCCGGATTCATAGGCTACATCGGCATAGGGAGCATCCATCAGCTCGACGAAGCAGATAAGCTCATGTATGCCCGAAATACCGCTCCATTGGTAGATATCTATAAAGTTTCCGACGACTTTCAACGGATTCGGGTCAATGTGAGAGACATAATTATGGCCAAGACGGCCGATGAAATGAAAGGCCTGACAGCAGTGATCAAGGATCTCGACAAATCCATCGATGAAAATATGGCGAAGTTTGAAAAAACCATTAAGGCCGAAGACGTCCGAAAGGAATACCAGATCGTTAAATCAAGTTTGGAAAAATACAAGCTGATTACGGAAAAAGCCATCTCCCTGGCTTTGGAAAATAAAAGGGAAGACGCGATTAGTTTACTCCGGGGTGATGTCGTTATTCTGGGCCGGGCCATTACCGAGTCGATAAATAAGATATTTGACCTGAAGGTGGACCAGGCCAAAAAGAGGTCTGAAGAAAACGGAAACCTGGCCCGCGACGCTCAAAGGCTGTGCCTCATCCTGGCTGTAGTCGGCGTGATCCTGGCTATCGGGCTTGGATTTTTCCTGGCCCAGATTATCAGCCGGCCGATCAAGAGTCTGTCCGCCGCGGCTGAAAAACTGGCTATTGGGGATATGGACGTTCAGCTCGAAGCCAACACCAAGGACGAGATCGGAATGCTGTTGCAATCATTCAACAAGATGATTCAGGCCATGAACGGGATTACCCAACTGGCTCAGGAGATCGCATCCGGAAATCTGATGGTCAAAGCTGACATAAGGTCTGGGAATGATACGCTGATGATCGCCCTGGATAGAATGGTCAAGGACTTGACGGAGGTGGTGGGTAACATTCAGTCTGTCACCGACCAGGTGGCTTCCGGCAGTGAAGAAGTCAGTTCTACGGCCACCGAAATGTCCCAAGGGGCCTCCGAGCAAGCCGCCAGCGTAGAGGAAGTCTCCAGTTCCATGGAGGAAATGAGCAGCACAGTGAGTCAAAACGCCGACAACGCCAAAGAAACCGCGGCAATCGCCATTAGAGTGGCCAAAGACACTCAAGAGGGTGGCCGGTCGGTAGCGGAAACGGTCAAGGCTATGAAGAGTATCGCCGAAAAGATTGGGATTATCGAGGAAATTGCCCGGCAGACCAATATGTTGGCCCTTAATGCCGCCATCGAAGCAGCCCGGGCCGGGGAGCACGGTAAGGGGTTCGCTGTGGTTGCCGCGGAAGTGCGCAAATTGGCCGAGCGGAGCCAGAATGCGGCTAAGGAAATCGGCAGCCTGTCGGTCAGCAGTGTGGAAGTGGCCGAACACGCCGGTAAGTTGATCGAAACCATCATCCCTGACATTCAAAAAACTTCTGAGTTAGTTCAAGAGATCAATTCCTCCAGTGGTGAGCAGGCCGACGGTATTCAGCAGGTGTCCAAGGCCGTTCAACAGCTTGATCAGGTGATTCAACAAAGCGCCAGTGCGTCTGAAGAAATGGCTTCCGCCAGCGAGCAGTTGTCCGCTCAATCGGAGCAACTTAGAGAAATAATCAGTTTCTTTAGGCTGGAGCATCAGCCGCACGCAGGTACGCCGGGAAGACGGTCAAAGCCTGGTCGCCAAATGGTTGCGGCAGGTTCAGCCAAGACCTCCCACCCCGGAATGCTCCCTCATAAATCTTCCAATAAGGGAGCCGCTTCGGCCGGGCAAACATCCGCCGGAGACGAGAAAAAAGGGGTAACATTACAGATGTCCGGATCTGAAGAAAATGAGTTTGAGCGTTACTAAACCGATATTCAGCCTCCCAATGCTGTTGAATTAAGGAGCGGTCTGATCACCTTAGGGTGTGATAAGATTCCTCACATTCGTTCGGAATGACAATTATATCGTCATTCCAGATGGTCAACCTCGCTGTCATTTCGAGCCAAGCGAGAAATCTTAACGTCGCACGCTTAATTCAATAGCATTGATTCAGCATCTTGGGCTATCGCGTCACGCCGAGGTAGATCGCGCCCAGGGCCAGGCAAGCCCCTAACGCTTCCACGGCGGTGGTCGGCCGGGAAAAAAACAGCAAGTCCCAGATAAAGGCCAGGGTCGGCTGAATGAGCAAGAATAGCCCGACTTGGGAGGAGGCCGTCCTGGGCAACCCTTTGGAGATAAATACCCAGCCGAAGACCTGGCCGAAAAGACCGTAACCAATTAAGGCCGCCCAAGTTTGGCCGTCTGGGATGGCCAGGCTCTCTCCGGTCAGAACGGAAAACAGGCCCAAGATGCCGGCTGTGGTGAATGAGATGATAGCCAGTCCGGCCTCTACCGGTAAACGCCGGACATGAGCCCGCGACCATCTTAAAACCAGGATGTAAACTGCGTAACATACTGCCGTGATCAAAGAGAAGACGACCCCCCAATGATAATCTTTGCCTAATCGGTGCCAGTTTAGCCCCGCCACCAGGTAGAGACCGGTCATTGACAGGGGAATGGCCAACCCTAACCGCCAGGTCAGCTTTTCTTTGAACACCAAGATTCCGAAAGCGCCTAGAAAAAAGACCTGGAAATTGGACAAGAGGGTGGCCAGGCCGGGCCCAATGTAGTGGATACTCCGATGCCAGAAGCCCAGGTCCAAGGCAAACATCAGACCACACAGGATTGAGGTCAGGAAGAACCGCCAGCCGGCCCAAAGCGGTTCGCCTTTGATTAACACCAGGGCGACCAGAACCAGCCCGCCAAAAAGGACACGGTAAAACCCGGCCGTGGTCGGCCCGACATGGGCCAGTTTAACGAAAACGGCTGAAAAACTGATCATGGAGGCCCCGGCCATCACCTGTAATCGGGCGATCAGTCTCTCTCGGGCCAGGGCGGGATCGACCATTTTGATAACCTGTGGCGATAGGATGCTTAATTCCAGCCTTCAAAAGAAGGCGTGATCCCGACGATGCAGAGGTTTTTGGGGTAGACCACAGTGTCAGCTCGGGACCAGGAAGCCCGTATGGGGCCGTTAACCCGCAACTATTTGGCTACTTTTTTCTTGACCGCCATGAGATCGTCCACTTCGTCAATAACCTGGCCGGTAATCGAGATGAATTTCAGAGACAGTCGAGAGGCATCGGCGTGAAACAAGAGATAGCCTCGCTGCAGCGACATGACCGCGGGCGTCCAGGGGGAATCTTCCGGGGCATGATAGGGCGCTCCGCCAGTGCCGGCGGTGATCTGCCAGGTGGGTTGGACGAAATCCGGATTGGCCGATATCTGGTCTAATTTACCGTCTTTATTGGCATCATCTGCCGGGAAAAGCCCCACGGGTGTCCGCTGATCGATGAGGGTCCGGTGGTAGGAGTGTTCATGACCGGTCAGGACGGCGGCTACTTTGGTTGACTGGGCCATGGATTTCCAGAAACGATTCCGTACTTCGATCATCCCCAGCTTTTCCGGTTCCAATTTTTGACCTTTCCGGGAGTAGGCTCTGACATTGTTGTCCCCTTGCCACCACATCCCATCCTTCATGTGGCCACCACAGGGAAACACAACTTGTTGACAAAATACAACTACATAGCGTACGGTAGCGTTTGCCTCTGCCTGGGTCAGCACATTTTCAAACCAAGATAACTGCTCCTCGAAGATATAACCTTCCGGGGATCCACCATACGTGGGAATCGCTTGATTGGTGGTCCACCAGTAGTTGTTGTTGACGCAGATGAATAGTACCGGCCCGTACTGGAAATGGTAAGCATTTTTTTGATAGGTCGGCCGACGTGGGTCGGAGGGTTGCGGGCCATTGACCGGATTGTAGAATTCATCGGCAAAGACGGCCTCGGCGCTTTGTTCGTTATAGGGCCATTTGTCCAGTTGAATCCCATGAGGGCTACCATCATCATAAACATTAGACAAAGCCTCATGGTTGCCCATGGCCGTGAATATCGGCCGGCTTCGCCAGAATCCCGCCACCGATTGCTTCCATCCTTTCAGTTGCAGTCGAAAGTCCTCGGTATCAGAGGTATACCCTTTGATTAAATCTCCGTCCGCGAGCATCAACTCCGCCCCGCGGCGATAGGCGTCTTGGGTTAAACGGGACAAGACCGAGGAGTTGTGACCCATGTAATCCCGTTCGCCTCGTTCTTCACCGGCCCGGGTATCGCTGATGAAGCTGAAAGTGACCGGGCCCTGGCCGGGTCGAGGGGCTGTCTTAAAAAGATAAGGTTCCGAGACGACTCGTTCGCCATTGGGCGTGTCACCCTGGATCACATAAATATATTCAGACTCAGGTTGCAGACCGCTAATTGTCAGTTGATGGCGGGTGAGTTGGGAGGCTTCAGAAAAGGAGGCAACAGTGTCGACCAGGTATTCAACATTGCCGACTTTGACAGCCGGGCCGGGCGAGGGTGTGGTTTTAGGCGCCGAACTAATGACCCGGGCCAGATGAACCAGGCCTAACGCCGGTAGGTCGGTCTCCCAAATGATAGTCGCCTGGGTGGGGGAATCGCTCGTAACCATGATCTGGGGGCCTTCAACCAGGGACAGGTTTTTGATGAAAGTCTCCCCTGGCCTTTATTTGGGACTTGCTGTTTTTCTCCCGGCCAACCACCGCCGTGGAAGCTCTAGGGGCATGCCTGGCCCTGGGTGCGATCTACCTCGGCGTGACGCGATAGCCCAGGAATCTGGATATCGGCCTAAAAGTGCTCGAAATCACTATCGTCAGCATCTGTCAGGTGTAATGCCACACCCTTTTTCTGATCTTTGGCAGACGGTTGTCCTGGTGAGGCTATTTCTTTTTTCGAGGTTCCGTGCTGTAGCCCGGCCTGGCGGGGGGTCTTAAATAAAGTCGAAGGAACCATGTGGTCACTAATCGCTGACCGGCCCCGGTGGTGATCTAATCTAAA
>JADFYC010000132.1:0-7764 GCA_015233295.1 Deltaproteobacteria bacterium
GGCCCGGGTTCCACCGCGGCCAGTTATGGGGCCAAAGGCTACGCCGACCGGGCCGCGCTAACAGCCCTCAATGATACCCTCGCCCGACGAACCGTTCAGGGTGAAGTGGAGCCTGGTTTATTTCCGGGTTCCTTCCGGGTGAAGCGGACCATCATGGGCCGCCCGCTGGTTTCGATCATTATTCCATTTAAGAATAAAAAGGAATACCTGGAGCGGTGCCTGGACAGTATTAAGGCTAAAACGGATTATGACCATTACGAGATATTGTTGGTCAACAATGACAGCGATGACCCGGCCACCCTGGATTACCTGGACGGATTAAAGGGCTGGGATCAGATCCGGATGTTTGATTATGCCGGGCCGTTTAATTTCTCGGCCATCAACAACTGGGCGGTGGCTCGGACCGCCGGGGAACATGTGCTGTTTCTGAATAATGACACGGAGGTGATTTCTAAGGAATGGTTGCGGGCATTGTTGGAACATTCACAGCGTCCTGAAGTCGGGGCGGTGGGGGCGAAGTTGCTCTATCCCGACAATCGCATTCAACACGGCGGAGTGGTGCTGGGCCTGGGCGGGATTGCGGGTCATCCGCACAAGTATCTGCCGGCTGATGATCCCGGTTACTTCGGACAACTCAGCGTCATCCGGAACTTCAGCGCCCTGACCGCGGCCTGTCTAATGATGCGCCGCCGGGTCTTCGATGAAATGGGCGGCTTCGATGAGCAAAATCTGTCCATTGCTTTCAACGACGTTGACTTGTGCATCCGCATCCGGGAAAAAGGCTATTATCTTGTTTACACTCCATTCGCGTTGTTATATCATTACGAGTCAGTCAGCCGGGGCTACGAAGATACCCCGGAGAAGGCTAAGCGTTTCCAGGTGGAGATGGATCACATGCGGCGGAAATGGGGGGCGGTCTTGACGTCCGACCCCTTTTATAACCCCAACCTGTCACTGGAGAAACATGATCTTAGTCTAAACCTGGGGCCGGCTTAAGCCGCGGCAAGCCCAGGCACCATGTCTGTCTCAAAGCACAACTTGTTAACGATTATACTCTGATAATATTATTACCGGTCAGGTCGGAGAGCACCAAACTGCCGGTTCCAGCGGCCGAAGATATTCCCCCGGCCTGGGACGGAATCCCGTGAGCTCAGGTTTTTCCCCACAAAAATGGTTTATTCACCTATTGATTAATCTATTTGTTTTATCAATAATTGACCGGGTGAACAGAACGCCGGTCACTACTCGCTATCCCTCCAGGAGGTGATGCATCCGCATCAGAACGTAGGGAAAGGCCAAACAACGAGATGGGGTCAGTCTCAGCGTAAGGTTATAGGCGCATAAGGTAATTTATCTCGGCATAAACCGGGCTAGATAAATGGTTTTGTTCATCAGTGTTGATCAAATCTTTATTTTTTTAACCTTATCGCCTTGGAGGGGAAAAATGCGACTAACAAAAATTAGTTCCACCGTCTTTTGGGTTACGACCTGCATTTTACTGTTTTCTTTCAACGCCGGCGTCATGGCCCAATCCTCACCAGTGTCATGGAAAGTGCCGAAACCAAGAGCCGTTTTGAAGGGGCCGAGGACCAAGGTTATGGACTTGGCCGAGTCCCTTGATTGCTCGATACAAGCCGCCGAACCGAAACAAACTGATCGAGCCGGGGTAAATGTTCTCATCGAGGGGATAAATTTTGATGAAAATGCGCAAGTAGACGGTTATTATGTGATCCCTCCGGATCCCTGTGTCGCGGCCGGGCCGAATCATCTGGTGTCGGTGATCAATACGACCATTACCTGGTATACCAAGAACGGAATCAGGCAAAACGTTCAGCCCCTGACCAGCTTTTTCCCATCCCTTTCTTCAGACGCCTTCGTCACCGACCCCAGGGTCGTCTATGATCAATACCAGGGCCGATTTGTCGTGTCTTTCGCGGACATAGCCGAAATAAAAAACGGCTATCCCGAAGACAACTCTTCGATTCTAGTGGCGGTTTCGGTGGGCAGCGACCCCAACGGGGGGTGGTATTTTTGTAAAATCAATTCCAAAACCCAGATCAAGGGTGACTACTGTTGGGTTGATTTTCCAGGAATGGCTATGGATAGCCAGGCGGTGTACATTACAGGCAACTTGTTTACTTTCGATAAGGGCGAATATCGCGGATCATATCTGTGGATAATCCAAAAAGGCGTTGGCTCCGGAGGCTTCTACGAAGGCGGCCCGGCCAAGACGGCTGCTTACGATCCTCCTGGACTGGTGAAACAAATGCCGTTAACTGCTCAGCCGACCCACATGGTTGGCTCTCAGCCTGCAAATGTGGGCACCTTCTTAGTCAGGTATGACGGATTAACGGACGATACGGGTCAGGCGATGCTGAGCATAATTTCGGTGTCTGATCCGCTGGGCACCAACGGAGGACCACGCTTTAGCCATCAATTTGTGCCCGTCGGATATATTGACGATACCAGCGTGGAAGATTTACCCGGAGCACCCCAATATGGAACGAGCCTGAAGATAACTACTAATGATCGGGGCACGCTCCAGGTAATCTGGCGGGACAATGCCCTTTGGACCGCACTCAACGTATTATCCCCGACCGGCCCGGATGCCGGAACCGTTGCCGCCCACTGGTTCAAAATCAATACGGTTGACCCGACCCGATTGAAGCTGGCGGACCAGGGAAATGCCGGCGGGAAAGATATTGCTCCGGGCGCCTTTACCTTTTTCCCATCCATAGCCGTGGATAAAAACGGCAATATGTGTCTCGGATTCGCCTTGTCCGCGCCCAGCCTATATTGTGGGGCTTATTGCGCCGGTCGATTGGCCACTGATCCGCCCGGCACTGTTCAGCCCACCAAATTGATCGCGGCCGGACAGGATTTTTATATCCGTACCTTTGGCGGAGGTGAAAACCGCTGGGGAGATTACAGTGGGATATCGCTCGACCCGGCTGATGAGACGACTTTCTGGGTGTTTAATCAGTATACCTTGCCCCGGGGGACCGTGACGGATTTTGAGGATGGCCGTTGGGGAACCAGAATGGGCAGCTTCACCTTCAAATACGATGATAACCCCCCGGTAATGCAAATCAAGGGTAACGGCGTCACCGGACCGATAGAAATCAAGACCACCGACTCGCTAACCATTTCCATAAGCCTCGATCCCAAGGGATTCACTGGAAAGCAGGCGGCCTGGTTCCTTTCGGCGAAAACTCCATTCGGGATATATTCTTATACCCCGGTCAACGGCGTGTGGATCTGGCAATCGGGCAAATTTGCTGCATATCAAGGACAATTAACCGGATTTTTGGATGTACCGGTATCGACGGTGACCGGATTGCCGGAGGGTGATTACACCTTTGTCTTTGCTGTTCAACAGCTTAACGGCCAAGGACAACTTATTGGATTGAGTTATGCCGACCGAATGGATGTCGATGTTGATGAATAACGCCGGTCATGGCCGGGTCTGGTTCGTCAGCCCCCGGCCAAGACCGAAATATCTCCGGATCGTAAAGCCACGGTCCCGCCGTATGTGAGCAAACTAATGATTCCTGATTATCGGACATGTATCCAGACAATGCAGGCCACGGGCATGTGGCCCAACATTTTCCGTCATAGCCTCCAGGTGGCCAAGGTGGCCGGTTTTTTGGCCGAGGAGTTGACCAAGGTCGGGGTCGGACTGAATTTGAGGCTGGTCGAGGCCGGCGCCCTGCTCCATGATCTGGCCAAGAGTCAAACCATTGGAAATGGTGGTGACCACGCCGCGTTGGGCGCAGAACTGGTGACCAAGTTGGGCTTCGGCGAACTGGCCCAGATAGTGTTGCGGCACGTCTGGTTGAATCGGGTGTCTCAGGCCGCCGTAATCGACGAGGTGTTCATCATCAACTACTCGGATAAACGGATAAAACATGATCAGGTGGTGTCCTTGTCCGAACGATTTCAAGACCTGACCGTTCGTTATGGCCAGACTCCGGACCGCAAAGAGATGATGCACCGGCTTTTTCTCGAAACTCAAGAACTGGAGAAGCTTATTTTCAGCTTTCTCCCCTTTGGCCCGGACCAGGTGCCTTTGTTTCAAAGTTCAGAGGCGGAGCTGGTGGCGGCATCTCCGAAGGGATGAAGCTGGTCTGAGAGAGGATAGGGACATGAATAGACTTACGGTGGCGGTGCTATCCGGTGGGGTGTCGGCAGAAAGGGAAATATCTTTGAAAAGCGGGGCCGGGGTGATGGCGGCGCTGGACAAAGACCGGTATCAGGTGCGCCGTTACGACCCGGCCACTGACCTGGAACAGTTGATCAAAGACAAGGACCAGATTGACGTGGCCTTGATCATCTTACACGGCCGCTTCGGGGAAGACGGGACAATTCAGGGTTTCCTTGATTTATTGGGCATCCCCTATCAGAGTTCCGGGGTGTTGGGATGTGCTGCGGCTATGAATAAGCTTATGGCCAAGAATATCTACCGCCAGGCCGGGTTACCGGTCGCCCCCGACCTGGCCTTGTCCATCCATACGGCTTATGATTTAGACGAAATAATCGACACCTTGGGTTTGCCGGTGGTGGTCAAGCCGGTCCAGGAAGGGTCCAGCATCGGCATCGGTATTCCGGACTCACGGGAAGAGTTGGGCCGGGCCATCGAAACAGCTTTTAGCCATGATTCGTGTGTGCTGGTGGAGCGATACATCAAAGGACGGGAGATTACCGGATCGGTCCTGGGGCTTAAAGACCTGCGTCCCATGCCCCTGATTGAGATCATCCCCTGTGATACTTACCGGTTCTTTGATTACGAGGCTAAGTATAAGGTGGGCGCTTCCAGGGAAATCTGCCCTGCCCCGCTAGATCCGGACCTGGCCGAACTGGCTCAGAGTTTGGCTGTCCGGGCCCATCTGGCCCTGTGTTGCCAGGTCTATTCCCGAACCGATATGATGATGGAAGATGGCCAAATCTACGTCCTGGAAACCAACACTATCCCCGGCATGACGGAAACCAGTCTTTTCCCCCAGGCGGCCCAGGCGGCCGGACTCTCTTTTCCTATGCTCTTAGATGTGCTCATCCGGTTGGCTCTGGAAAAACCCGGGACCGGGCAGCCGCACTGAATGTAGGTTAAATGGACCTGATCATCTCCACCAACTGCCCCCAATGCAGCGCCGACCTGGATCTGGCTGAAGAAACAGGCGGCTTTCATTGCGCCTATTGCGGATCCAGCCTCTATCCGACCGGACGGCAAGGGGTCAGACGGTACTACCTGGCGCCCAGGGAGGATCCGGCCCGGTTGGAAAAGGCGCTGGTCCAGGCCTTGAGCCGGGTGGGGGTGCGGCGGGCCCAAATGACCGGACTGAAGACCGTGTTTGCCCCTTACTGGCGAGTCAAAGGAACCGCTTACCGCTGGATCTTCGGCAAGACCAGAAGTTCCATCAAAAGCGGCGAGGCCAAGATGATCAAAGAACTCAAGGCCTCATCTGTGGATAGCACCTTTGCCGCTTTCAGCGGGTACGACCTGGGGTTGACCACCCTGGGCGTCCGACCGGGCGTCTTGAAGCTCCGTTTTTTCGATCTCAAGGAGATGGGGCGGTTGGGGGTGGTCCTGCCGGTGTCCGTCAGCCATCAGCAGGCCAAAGATCGGGCGGAATCAACCCGGTGGGTGGAATGGGATGACGCGGAGATCAAAACTTCGCTGGATGTCTCGGAGCTAATTGGAGAGCGGTATTCCGTTATCTATTTTCCTTTTTATTTAGCCACGTTGACTCAGGGAGAGGATCACCGGGTGGTGATTCTTGATGCCGTGGCCAACGAAGCCAGTCAGGTCTATACCTTAGCCAAATGGAATGAGCAGGCCAGGCAGGCTAAAGGCATAACGGCCGGGGATGGTTTTCCGGAAGTCCAATATATCCCGTTTAAGTGTCCGGTGTGTGGTTGGGACCTGCCGCCCAACTCGGTTGATCTGATCCATTTTTGCCGAGTCTGCCGGCGGGCCTGGGAAGAAACGGCCGGGAGGTTTCAAGAGGTCTCGTATCACACTGTTTCTCCAAAGGCTACCCCGGAGGGGCCGTTGATTTATCTGCCGTATTGGGTTTTTAAGGTGAGCCTGGTGCTGGCTGACCAAACGGTCGATACGATAGATCAATTTTATCGGACTTTCCCGCTGGTTATTACCGGCCGGTCGAAACCGACCACGCCGACTGGACCAATATATTTCCATATTCCGGCCATGAAAATCAATAGTCCCCTCCGACTGAGCAAAGTCGCCCACGCCTTTACTGCGATTCAACCAGAGTGCCGGTTCGATTCGGACCAAACCGGCCTTCCGCCCGCGGGCGGCGGTGTTTTCCTGGATCGCCGGGAAGCCGGGCAGATGACTAGAATCGTCTTGTTGTCCCTGGTGACGGAGGGCAATCACCGGTTGCAAAAAGAAATGGCTACCGCCACCCTTCATGTGCTGGACCATCACCTGGCCCTGTATCCCTTTTTCGAGCAAGGTCTGTATCTACGGGATGCCGTTTGCGGCACCGGTATCGAAAAACGGGGGGTCTTCACTTGACCGATTTCCTGGCGGTGATGGCTTCCCTGGCCTCACAAAGAATGTCGGCGACTTTCCAGGAATGGTAATCAAGTTTTATCCAATACTTATCATGGAAAGGTCCAGGCTTCGGAATATTAAACTTAGTGATGTAAGTCGCGCCCCAAGCGGCGCCGGCCAGGAGTTCGCAGACGACCAGGGCATCGGGGATCAAGTGGCGGCGACACTTCAACCCGACTGCGTGGGCACAGGTCATTGCCTCACCGACCGCCCGGATGATGTCAAGGGGACATTCGATGGCTTCATGCCAGGCCTGATTAATGACCTCTTCAGAGGCACCGGCAGACCTGGCCTCAGCCAGTTTCGAGTAGACCAGGCCGTCTCTGTCCCGTAACTCGACCAGTTCTTTGGAGAGTGTGCTGATGTCTTCCCGGTGTTTCTCCCAAAAGACTATATCTTCAGGGGCGATCCGGTCACGTTTGCGTTCAATCTTGCGGATTTTTTCCAGCAAGGCCAGGGCCACAGTAGCCGTGTAGGCGGAGGCCGACCCCCCACCTGGATTGGGCTGGGGCCTAGCCAGAGAGTCTAGGAAAGATTTAGTCATGGGGATTCTCCTGTTGGGTGTTAGCCGATCCTCATAGAGCACGCTTCCCTGGTCTTCAGATGGGGTCACGTCACCTACTTCATGTTTGCCGGGGCAATATTAATTTACAGTTATGCCCCGCGGCTGTCAACGCAATTGATCTTCTTCCCCCGGCCTTAATATCGTGTCACTTTATTCCGTACCATTTATTCTCTCCCGTTATTCCCATTCCAAAACTGTATAGATACCAATCCTCCAATTGTTGCGTCCGCCTCTTTTTTTGACCATCGCCATTCCATATCGGTGCACTTTTGGTGTCGGCCCGGCCCCAGCCTTAACAAAGTCTTTATGCCCCTGGGGCTAATCTTAACACCGAATTGACTTCTGAGTAGTTATAATCTAGTCAGATATAGTGAGAAGCAAGCAACCTTAGGTGGAATGATCAAGAATATAGTTGATCATTCTGTTTTCCCACCGCCAGGCAAATGCCCGTTTGCATGGCGTCCATGGCCCCGATCCTATTGTCGGCCAGGCTTAAGGAGGAATAGGCATGAATGCTAGCTATGCTGTCAAATCGCTGTTCGGTGCGGAATATGCTTATTTAAGTGATCACGACGTCTTGATGCCGGAAAAGGAAGAAATCGCCAAGGCTGATTGCGAAATG
>JADFYC010000132.1:7779-9193 GCA_015233295.1 Deltaproteobacteria bacterium
CCAATCGTCGTCTCAAGAACTGACCATTATCTTCAGGTCCCCGACGGAAACGTCGCCTGACCAGATTAAGGATAACGAGGCCTATGTCACGTTCTATTCTCCTTTTTCCGGCCAAGGCATCCCACCTAAGTTGGTGCCCAACCACTATCGGTTCCCTCTTGACCGAATGGGTCGTTACCGACGCATTACGACCTTACTCAAAGTGGTGGCATACGAACTATCCGATCATAAGATCATGATTCATTTTGGCTGGCCCAGGCTCTTCTGGATAGAGCGCCTGGCATATGCGGTGATGTTCTTCAGATTGTCTCGAATTTTTTTCAGCTTTCAATTTGCAGTCAGCTATCCGGGGAGGTCATCCGCTAATGAGACTTCTTCGTCAGGATAACCGGCGCGCCTCAAACATTTCGCAGATAGGATATTAATGAAATTTTAGCGACAGCGTGCCCAATCTTAACACCTTATTAATTATTAATTGGTTATAATCACAAATAGATAGGTGTGAAACGAATATTTTCTAAGAAGGAACGACAAATATGGATATTTTACAACCTGATGCCGGCATCTCGCAGCTTGTTGTCCATGCCCCTTGTCCTTATTCCACGACCGACCGGAATCAAGGGGGCATGGATGAAGACTATACGGTCAAATCCCGGGTTGGAGCGGAGTACGTTTATCACTGTGGCCGGAGCGTTCCCATGCCGGAACAGCAAGTGATCCCGAAGGATGATTCCCCAGAGGAGATGATCATGGCTCTGGCCCAATCAAAAGATCAAAACCTGAACATTATTTTCGGTCACCCCGCGGCAGAGGATCCCGGCCAGATTCAAGATAATGAGGCCCTTGTCACCTTTTGTTCGTCCGGCCAGGATATCCCGCCTAAGTTGGCGCCCAACCACTATCGATTCCCTCTGACCGAGGCCGGATATTATCGCCAGATGGAGGCCCTACTTAAAGCAGTAGATCAGGGATTGCCAAACCGGAGAATCACGGTCTATCTGAGCCGGCCTAAACCTTCCTGGAGGGATTGGCTGACAGTTGGGGTGATGGTTTTTAGATTAATGCGATTGCTTCGGGTTTTTCCCCGTTTTCGAATTACCGTTATCTATCCGGGGCAGATTTGAGCAGGTAGTCACGGCGGCCAGTATGGTGTCCTGTAACTTTTATTTGCCACAACATGAACCATATTTCTGACCTAAAACTTGACTTCGGTACCACCGTTGCCTTTGGTCCAGTATAGTCATAAATAGCGTGCTATGGAAGAATAAATTCCGACAAAGAGGAACAACACGTGAGGGTAACCCAGGTGATATGACCAAAGACAGAGACAGCACATTCTTGAGCATGATCCAGAAGTCACGCCGAGGGAGATTAAAAATTTACCTCGGCTAAGGAGTGGGGGAGGAAGAGACAG
>JADFYC010000133.1 GCA_015233295.1 Deltaproteobacteria bacterium
CCCGGCCAAAAAAATGTTTCAAATAGACCCCTTCGTTGTGGGGATGGTTGACCAATTCACCCGTGGTAATGATTTTCGTGGTCATGAACAGCTCCTTTTTAGGGGTTAGATATATTATTATAGACGAGAATATCAGGCGGGTAAACACAATATTAATTAACATGCTGGTATTAAAATGTTTTTACTCATGGTTGTTTCGAGTAGGCAACACTGGGACACCAGCCTCAGGCTCTTGGAATTTACCGCTTGAGCATCAATCCCTGTGGTGATATCAACTGACGGGATGCCTAGGCATCCCCCTTTTTACATCACAACACCTTTATATTAAAGAAGTAAACTATGGAGGCAAGGGGCAGAGTCTCCAATGATAGTCATTCTAGGTAGCGAAGAGCCGAAAAATTTCATTTGGTATCATACGGATTATTCACAAAAAACTCCGTGGACAACCCACCTTTAGGCCTAAGCAGAGTTTAATAGAAAATACGCTAGTTATACCCATCAGGCTGAAGAGATAATCTTTGGGGATGACAGACAAATATTATTGGCAACCAAATTCTGTGCGCAAGAAATGCGAATTAATATTGACAAGAACCTTTCAGTTGGTTATTTTGCTCGAAATTGTTGCAAACCTGGTCTTCAGCGGGCAAAACTAAACAAAGGAACCATAGCCGGCACATAAGGCTTGATCCATGCGACGAGGCTGCCAAGATGCGGAGCCTTTTGAGATATGGTCTTAGTGCGCGTTTTCCTAAACTTCCACACAGAAAAGTCCTTCTGGAGAGTGAACTGATTGCAATCCTCTCTTTTAAAATAAACTCAGAATAGCTATAAGCCACCTAACTTTCATGGGTTTTAGTAACTATATAAATCCTATGACGGTTTTGGTTCCTTAGTTTGGTTTTACCCAACTTTCGATGCAATCGGGAAAGGAATCTTAAAGATGACGAGTCAGACTTTTTCAACTTGGGGGCGATGGGTGGCCGGACGCGAGCAGGTTCCTCCGGATAAGCTGCCCTCCGAGTTCTCTAAGGACCAACCTCTCAAGGCCTTTATGGGATGGGACGGCCTTTTTGTCCACGACACGGCGGTAAACCTGGTGGATATGGCCAGGGCCTACATGGAACAGGCTCGCCAGGAATCCTGTGGCCAGTGTTTTCCCTGTCGTCTTGGTACGGAAGACATGAGCGCCATTCTGGAAGGCATATGCGCGGGCAAGGGCACTCCATCTGACCTGGATCGCCTGGAAAGTCTTGCCCGACTGGTAACGGATACAGCCCGCTGCGACATTGGCCAGACAGCTCCGCGGCCTCTTTTGGATCTCCTTCAATACCGCCGCGAAGATTTTCTGAACATCATTAAAAGCAAGACTCCCATTCCGGCGGGGCATTACGTTACGAAAGTAACCGCTCCATGTACCAATGCCTGCCCCTCTCATTTGAACATTCCCGGTTACGTAGAAAAAATCCGCATCGGCAGATGGGATCAGGCCCTTTCCACCATCCGCAATGATTGTTGCCTGCCGGGAGTAGTCGGCCGGGTATGCGTCAGGCCGTGCGAATTCAACTGCCGCCGTCAGCGTCTTGACTCAGGGATTGCCATCCGCGCCCTCAAGCGTTACGCGGCCGACATGGAACTGGAAAGCGGTCAGGAGCCGCCTCTGCAGCCGGGCCCGGCCAAGGACAAAAAAGTGGCCATTATCGGGGCCGGCCCTGCCGGACTGTCCTGTGCCTATTACCTGGGGCTCAAGGGGTACCAGTCCACCATTTTTGAAGCCTTGAACGAACCCGGCGGCATGGCCGCGGTGGGAATCCCGGATTACCGACTCCCGCGGGAGATACTAAGGGGCGAAGCAAATCAGGTTAAAAAGCTAGGATGCGAGATCCGATACGGTGTCAACGTGGGCGTGGACATCACTCTGGATGATCTCAAGCTACAGGGCTACAGTGCGATCTTTGTCGGCGTAGGTGCTCCCGAGGCGTCAAAAATGCGATGCGAGGGCGAGGATGCCGGCTACCAGTGCTTTATGACCGGTGTTGAGTTTTTGCGCCGCGTAGCCTACGGCGAACGGCCTGTTGAAGGGAAGAAGATTCTGGTCATCGGCGGCGGGAACGTGGCCATGGATTGTGTGCGCTCGGCCCTCAGGCTGGGCTTTACCGACGTCAACCTGATTTACCGCCGGACCAGAGCGGAAATGCCTGCCGACCCTGTGGAGATTACCGAGGCCCAGGAAGAAGGCGTCAAGTTTAACTACCTGGTGGCGCCACTAAGGATCGTCGCTAAAGATGGCAAGGTGGCCGGGTTGGAATGTCAGAGGATGGAACTGGGTGAGCCGGATGCATCGGGTCGGCGGCGTCCCGTGGTCGTGGAAGGGGCCAACTTTATCATCGAATGCGACGCTATTGTGCCGGCCATCGGCCAGATCTGCGTGGTGGACTGCGTACTCCCCCCCGAAGAGGTGGAGATAACCAAATGGAAGACCATGGTGGCGGATGATATCACGTTCCGCACGAATCAGCCCTACATCTTTTCTGGAGGCGACTGCGTAACCGGTCCGGCTACGCTGATCGCGGCGCTGGCGGCGGGGAAGAACGCGGCCCGGTTCATCGAGCAGTTTCTGACCACCGGCCAGAGCGTTCCAGAAGAGAGCGATTACATGGAAAGGCTCATCTCTAGGCTGGGAGTATACTATTTCAAAGAGAAGATGCCCTATGCGGATTCTACCACGAAACTTCACCCACCCGTTATGGAGCCTGAAGTGCGGGTGAATAGTTTCGAGGAAGTAGAGGGCGTGGTAAATTCGGCCTCAGCCACCAAAGAGGCATCCCGTTGCCTTCGCTGCTACCGCATTGCTATGGCCGCGGTTTAACTGATTGTTTTTTTGGAGCTTCTAATGAATAGCCTAACTTTGAACGGAAAAAATATTTCTTTCGAGCCGGGACAAACCATCCTGGAGGCAGCACGAACGCATGGGGTGGATATTCCCACCCTGTGTCATCTTCAGGCTGCTGATCATAAGGGAGTATGCCGCATCTGCGTAGTGGAGGTGCAAGGCGCAGACAGATTGCTCCCGGCCTGCGCCACGCCTGCAGGCGACGGCATGGTGGTGGATACTCACAGCAGCAAGGTCGTTCAGGAGCGTAAGATGCTCCTGGAGCTTCTGGTGGCTAACGGCGACCACAACTGTCTATTCTGTGAGGCTAACGGCGATTGCAAACTGCAAGCCCTGGTGTACGAGTATGGGGTTAAGAATGTGGCCCGAAGGGCGGGTTACGAGCAGCGTCCCATCGACGACGCCACCCCGATGATTCTACGCGACTTCAACAAGTGCGTGCTGTGCGGCCGTTGCGTGGCCGCGTGCAATGATGTCCAGGTTAACAACGCCATTCCGTATCCTTTTGGGAGGCGTGAAGACAAACCGCCGGTAACCGGCTGGCTTCCCGTGGCCGATTATGATCGTTGCGTGCACTGCGGTGAATGCGTCCAGGCTTGTCCGGTGGGAGCCCTATTGGAGAAAAAAGCCCTTGGGAAAGCCATGACCTGGCAGACGCAAAAAGTCCGCACCACGTGCCCCTATTGCGGTGTAGGATGCCAGATGTGGCTGCACGTCAAGGACAATCAGGTGGTGAAAGTCACTGGAGTTGAAGACGTGCTCCCCAATCGGGGACGCCTGTGCGTTAAGGGACGCTTCGGTTATGATTTTGTCCACGCTCCGGACCGCCTGACCACGCCGCTCATCAAAGAAAACGGCGCCTTTCGGGAAGCCGGTTGGGATGAGGCTCTGGGCCTGGTCGCATCTCGCTTTTCGGAAATTAAGGCGGCCCATGGGCCCCAAAGTCTAGCCGGATTCACTTCGGCTCGAGCCACCAACGAAGAGAACTACCTCATGCAGAAGCTGGTGCGGACGGGCTTCGGCACCAACAATATCGACCATTGCGCCAGACTCTGACACAGCTCTACCGTGGCCGGTCTGGCCGTATCGCTTGGTTCCGGTGCCATGACTAATTCCATTGCCGAAATGGAAGATGCCGAGGTGTTAATTGTTATCGGTTCCAATACCACCATTGCCCATCCGGTCTTGGCAACTTTTGTCAAGCAGGGTGTGGTTCGCAAGGGAGCTCAACTGATCGTTATCGATCCCCGGCGCATCCCGCTGGTGGACCAATCCGCCATTTGGCTGCGCCAACGGCCGGGAACCGACATTGCCCTGATCAACGGGTTGATGCACACGATCATCAAGGAAAATCTGGCCGATACAGCCTTCATTGCCGAGCGTTGCGAGAATTTTGAGGAAATGCGAAAGGTGGTGGAGGGTTATAGTCCTGAAAGAGTAGAAGAAATTACTGGCGTTCCCGCCGGAGAGATCGTCAAGGCTGCCCGTCTTTACGGCCAGGCCGGCAAGGCCATGATCCTCTATACCATGGGAATCACCCAGCACACCCATGGTACCGACAACGTGAAGTCTCTGGCCAATCTGGCCATGCTCACGGGCAACTTCGGAAGGCCGTCCACAGGCGTTAATCCCCTGCGCGGGCAGAACAACGTTCAGGGAGCCTGTGACATGGGCGGGCTGCCTAATGTCCTTCCCGGCTACCAGCCGGTGATCGATGAAACCGTCCGGGCGAAGTTCGAGGCCTTGTGGAAGGCTCCACTGGACGCCCGGGTTGGGATGACTCTTACCGACGCCATGACTGCAGCCGCCGACGGCAGGATTAAGGGTGTCTTTATCATGGGCGAAAACCCCGTGGTCTCTGATGCGGATTCCCACCACGTGATGGCTGCCCTCAAGAAACTCGATTTCCTGGTAGTGCAGGACATCTTCCTCACCGAAACAGCCGCCATGGCCGACGTCGTGTTACCTGCGGCCTGTTTTGCGGAAAAAGACGGCACTTTCAGCAACACGGAGCGACGCGTTCAACGGGTGAGAAAAGCCGTGAACCCTCCCGGTCAGGCCCTGGCCGACTGGCAGATCCTCACAGCGCTGGCCAACGTCATGGGTCTCGACTGGAAATATGAGAGCCCTCAGGCCATCTTCGAAGAAATTAGGGTCGCCACCCCGAGCTACGCTGGCATTACTTATGAGCGACTTGAAAAGGAAACGCTGCAATGGCCCTGCCCCACTGCCGATCATCCCGGAACCCCTATTTTGCATGTAGGCCGGTTCTCCAGGGGAAAAGGGTTGTTCGCCCCCATAGAACACCAGGAGCCGTTCGAGTTGACCGACGAAGCATACCCCATGACCCTGACGACTGGACGGGTACTGTATCAATACCATACGCGGACGATGACCGGCCGATGCGCAGGCGTCAATGATATGGCTCCCGTAGCCAAGATGGAGATGAATCCCGCCGATTCGGCCAGGATGCAGGTCGTGGATGGCGAATTCGTCCAAGTCTCCAGTCGGCGAGGACATATCGAGGTACGGGTCGAGGTCACCGAGAGTGTCCGGGAAGGCGTGGTATTCATCCCATTTCATTATGCGGAGGCCTCGGCCAATGCATTGACGGTGGCTGCGCTGGATCCGGTGGCCAAAATTCCGGAATACAAGGTGTGTGCGGTAAAGGTAGAAAAGCGGCCCCAACCGGGCTTACATGGTTGAATTATGACCAGGTAAAAATATCATCGTGACTAATATATCCTCCCCCTGCCATAGGGGGAGGATCACAATCAGTAAAACACCCTCCTGAAGATTTGAGCTCGCACCAACATTAAGATGTCGTTTAATATCATCGCCATCCCAATCTCCATCGCCGTCCAAATCTTCAACTCGCCCACTTAACCTCAGACTATTACTATATTTCCTGCCGGGAGTTACTCCTTGTACCCCTTTTTCGGCTTCACTTGAAGCCCAGCCATTCCTGCTACCCGTGTTTGGTGGACGAAGTTATGTCAAAAAAGATATAATCTCTCTTGATTTTTGACGCGAAATCTTATATTTGTCTTTTTGTCAGACTAACCATCCACAGGGCGGTTTATGGGACCTTGTTTCATCAGTTTAAATCAGCCAGCCTTGGTCAAATGTCTGAAAATGGCCTTTCTCCGTCTGGCCGTGGCCATTAATCTCTATTCTTCCTTCTTAGGGATCCGATGGACTCCGGCTCAGATGCTCAGGGTATTAATGGAGGAAAGCCCACCCGTCGTCAGCACCGTTACCCTACTGTTTCCGCCGCTTCGGAACCGCGGCATCTGGAGGTCGCTTGATGGACACATTGACATTGAACGGAAAGAACATTTCTTTCGAGCCGGGACAAAGTATCCTGGAGGCGGCTCGAGCGCATGGGGTGGACATCCCCACCTTGTGTCATCTTCAGGCCGCCGATCATAAGGGAGTATGCCGCATCTGCGTGGTGGAGGTTCAGGGCGCGGACAGGTTGCTCCCGGCCTGCGCCACGCCTGCAGTTGACGGTATGGTGGTGGAAACTCATAGCAGTAAGGTCGTTCAGGAACGCAAGATGCTTCTTGAACTTCTCGTGGCCGACGGCGACCACAACTGCCTATATTGTGAAGCAAACGGCGATTGCACACTCCAACGGCTGGTGTACGAACATGGGATCAAGGAATTGGCTTTTCCAAGAGCCATGGAACCCCGCCCGGTAGACGACCTGCATCCCATGATCGTTCGCGATTTTAACAAATGCGTTCTGTGTGGGCGGTGCGTGACCGCGTGCAATGAAGTCCAGGTCAACAAGGCCATTCCCTATCCATACGGGAGGCGTGAAGATAAGCCTATGCCCACCGGATGGTTTCCCCAAGCCGACTACGACCGTTGTACCCACTGCGGTGAGTGCGTCCAGGCCTGCCCGGTCGGAGCGCTGACGGAGAAGAAAGCGAAAGGCTTGGGACGGCCTTGGGAAATGAAAAAGGTCCGCACCCCCTGTCCCTATTGCGGGGTGGGATGTCAGCAATGGCTGCACGTCAAAGATGGGAAGATCGTCAAGGTGACCGGGGTGGAAGATGCTCAGCCGAATCGCGGCCGACTTTGCGTCAAAGGTCGCTTCGGGTATGACTTCATCTACTCCGAAGAACGGCTCAAGACGCCGTTGATTAAAGAAAACGGGGCCTTTCGTTCAGCGTCCTGGGACGAGGCCTTGGATCTGGTGGCCGGCAAGTTTAAGGACATCATCGCCACCCATGGTCCGGACGCTATCGCCGGCGTAAGTTGCGCCCGCAGTATTAACGAAGATTCATATAACATGCAGAAACTATTTCGCTCAGTGATCGGGACTAACAATATCGACCATTGCGCCCGCGTGTGCCATGCGCCCACTGTAGCCGGACTGGCGATGTCTTTTGGCTCAGGGGCAATGACCAATTCTTTCGCTGACTTCGACAAGGCTAAAATGTTCTTTGTTATCGGCTCCAATATGACTGAAGCTCATCCTGTGGCGTCTACTTTTGTTAAAAACGCGGTGATGAACGGAGCGGAATTAATCGTGGCTGATCCTCGTCAAATCGAACTTGCGGCGTTTTCATCCCTACATATACAGTTCAAGGTTGGTACGGATGTAGCATTGCTTAACGGGCTGATGTATGTTTTGATCGAGGAAAACCTTTATGATAAGCAGTATATTGATAAATGCTGCACCGGTTTCGAGGCCATGAAAGCCAAGGCCATGGAATATCTACCCGAGCGAGCCGCCGAAATATGCGGACTGGACGCGGACTTAATTTATAAGGTGGCCCGACGACTGGCCTCGGTCAAGCCGGCCATGCTCATATATACCTTGGGTATCACCGAGCACACGTGCGGCGTGAATAACGTCCTTTCCTGTGCCAACTTACAGATGATGTTGGGTAACGTGGGATTTGAGTGCGGCGGGGTCAATCCTTTACGGGGGCAGAACAACGTCCAGGGGGCTTGCGATATGGGCGCCCTGCCCAATGTTTATCCTGGGTATCAGAAGGTCGGCGACCCGCAGGCCCAGGCCAAATTTGAGAAGCTCTGGGGAACCAAACTATCCGATAAGCCGGGGTTGATGATCCCTCATATGTTGGACGGCTTGGTCAACGGCAACATTAAGGCTTTTTACGTTTTTGGGGAAAACCTGGCTAATGCCGAGCCTGACATAAGGCACGTGGAGCATTGTCTGGAGTCGGCTGAATTCTTAGTCTGTAACGATATTTTCCCGACGGAGACAACGCGTTTCGCCGACGTTGTTTTCCCGGCCGCGGCCTGGAGTGAGAATGACGGGACCTTCACCAACAGCGAACGCCGGGTGAACCGGGTCCGGACGGCCAGCACTCCGCCGGGAGAAGCAAAGCCCAATTGGTGGATATTTAAAGAACTGGCCCGTCGGATGGGACAGTCCTGGACATCGGATAGCGCCCAGGAAATATGGGATAATGAGGTGTCGGTCGTGGCTCCTCAATTGTGTGGCGTCAAGTATTCCCGGTTGGAGGGAGACGGACTGCAATGGCCGGTGCCCAATCTAGACCATCCCGGAACCTGCACGCTTCACAAAGACGGATGTTTTACTTGTGGCCAGGGTCGGTTCACTCCGGTGGACTGGACACCACCGGCCGAAGTGCCCGACGTCGAGTATCCTTTCATCTTAAGTACGGGACGCCGGTTGTACCATTATCATACCCGAACCCAAACCGGCCGTTGCCAGGGTTTGAATGATTTATTAGGAGAAGAGACGGCGGATATTTCGCCGGTGGATGCAAAGAAAATGGGAATTGAACAAGGAGAGATTATTCGGTTGAGTTCTCGCCGAGGGGCGGTGACGCTGAAAGCCAAGGTGACGGATCAGGTCCCGCCGGGTCTGGTCTGGATGGCCTTCCACTTCCGGGAGACCTGCGCCAACTGGTTGACCAATCCCGTGTTCGATCCCATCAGTTGGACGGCCGAGTACAAAGCCTGCGCGGTCCGGATCGAAAAACTGTAAACGTGACCTCCGGGCGGTCGAGCTCCTTGATGGAAAGCAAAGGAGACCGGCGCCGGCCCGGAGGTTTTGCCCTGATTAATTGTGGTAATATAGCTTCTTGCAAAACTAATCTGCGAGATATAAAATTGATATAGTGGTCCCCACTCTTAGTTATTACGGTAACAATTACAACAAAAGGTGTATCTAAATTAACAGTATCGCCTTATCCATAGTTAAGATTGGCTAATATCATTATTTTTTTGACATAGTTTACCAATAACATCCTCCTTTATATATCTTTAATGTTACATTCAGGG
>JADFYC010000134.1 GCA_015233295.1 Deltaproteobacteria bacterium
GACCATGCCCGGCAAACCCAATCAGACCAAGGAACTGGATTATGACCACAAAAGAATCCTTTTGATGTTGGTAGGGCAAGATAAGCCGGCCCGCCCTAAAGACATTGCTGCCAGTACCGGCTTAGATTCAAAAATCGTTACTGACAAAATTAAGACACTAAAAACGTTGGGCTACGTGGATAGCCCGGTCCGGTGTACCTATGCCATTACCGAAGCCGGCAAAACTGGTCTGACCGGGTGACGTATTCCATCTTTGGCCGCCTGGCCATTGAAATCTAAATCGATTGGACCGGGCGGAGAACGACTTCGCCCCAGATGAAAACTTTTGAGCAGGGAGGATAGACCAGATGGGAATTAAGGGTTCAAAAACAGAAAAGAATCTTCTGACCGCGTTCGCCGGAGAATCCCAGGCCAGGAATCGGTACACCTATTTCGCCGGCCAGGCCCGAAAAGAAGGATATGTTCAAATCGCCGACATATTTGAAGAGACGGCCAACCAGGAAAAAGAACATGCCAAAAGGTACTTCAAATTCCTGGAAGGTGGCGATGTGGAGATTTCCTGGCCTTTTCCAGCCGGAGTCATCGGGACCACCCTGGAAAATCTGAAGGCGGCCGCGGCCGGGGAAAACTACGAATGGACCCAGATGTATCCCACCTTTGCCAAAATAGCCCGGGAAGAAGGTTTTGAAGCCGTGGCTCTGGCCTTTGAGGCGATCATGGTGGCGGAAAAGCAACATGCCAAAAGGTACGAGGATCTGATGGCTAATGTGGCATCGGGCAAGGTATTCAAGAAAGATGGCGAAGTCGTCTGGCGTTGCCGCAACTGTGGTTACCTCCACAAAGGCACCGAAGCTCCAAAGAATTGCCCCGCCTGCGTCCATCCCCAGGACCATTTTGAACTCTTGGGAGAAAACTGGTAATCCGCATTTGCTCCTATGTAAATGTTTTTTCGACGATGTTCGGTCAAGGCCGGTCTCGGCCGGACTGCCGGTTGGAATTGCTTTAGGACTTTTCGCCAGGCAAATCCGCCTGACCCTATAATCAGGAGCGACACCCAACTTAAATACAAAAGGAGATAACCCGATGGCTGAAAGACTGGAAGTTTACAAATGTGAACTATGCGGAAATATCGTGGAAGTGCTACACGGCGCCGGTGGTGAATTGGTCTGTTGCGGTCAACCTATGGCTCTGCTCAAGGAAAACACGGTTGACGCTTCTAAAGAGAAGCATGTCCCGGTGGTGGAAAAGATCAGCGGCGGCTTCAAAGTCAAGGTGGGCGCCGTGGCGCATCCGATGGAAGAAAAGCATTACATTGAGTGGATTGAACTCATCGCCGATGGCAAGGCCTATCGTCAATTCTTGAACCCCGGTGAAGCCCCGGAAGCTTCTTTCTTGATTGAAGCCAACCAGGTTACCGGCAGAGCATACTGCAATATTCATGGGTTATGGAAATCTTAACCTGGTTGACGCGGTCGCCGGCGTCTTTTTTCCCGGCCAACCGGCCGGCCGCATACCTATCCTTCCCCCACAGCTCCGGACGTCTATGAAACCATTCAGATTACGCGCCGGGCATCAATAGTTCTTTATATCTGCGGGCCGAAAACCGTCGACAGATGACCGATTAAGGTGTAGAATTACCCCGGTGTCCCGTTAGGAGGCGGCATGACAATATTAGCCTGGAGTCCACAGTTAAGTGTTAATATAGCACAATTCGATGATCAACACCAAAAGCTGATAAAATTGATTAATGACTTGGGCGCGGCCATGAGTTCGGGCCAGGGCGCCCAGGTTATCTCCAAGACCTTGCGAGGCGTTATTGATTATACGGCCACTCATTTTGCGGCCGAGGAAAAACTGATGACGGCGCACGGGTATCCGGAATTTCGGCAACACAAATTAGAACACGACGCCCTGGTCAAGCAGGTGTTGGAACTTCGCGACAAACTCGAGCGAGGCAACATCACCGTGTCCATTGAGACAATGAATTTTCTGAGGAAATGGCTGACTGATCACATCCTGAAAACCGATAAGAAATATGGGCCGTTTCTGAATGACAAAGGGATTTCATGAATCCCACCCCAGGCAAATAGACCGAATTTATACCCCTCCACTCCGGTAACCAGAGCCATTATTTTTGATGAGGAGAACCCATGGCTGATCCAAACACCATGTATCAATGCCAAACGGTAAATTGTGGGTACATTTATAACCCCTCCAAAGGTGACAAAAAAGGTAAAATCCCTAAAGACACTTCTTTTGAAGACCTGCCCGATGATTGGAAATGTCCCGTTTGCGGTGCCGGAAAGAAAATGTTTTCCCCTTGTGGCCTATGTAAATAGCTTATTGCTTGTTATAAACAACAAGTAAGGAGTACCCAGCGGTGCTTTCATCTGGAAAAGGGACAATTATAACCGTTTGAGGTCTAAAACGGCCGACAACCAGGAACCATTGAGTTTCCCGGCAGAATCAAGTTCATCACATCGGAGTAACGTTTATGCTGACGCGAATCCTTTTCTTTGCCCTTTGTGTTGTCTTCCTGGCCGCTCCGGCCTTTGGCGAACCAAAAGTGAGTTCGGACACGGCGGAGTGCCTTGCCTGCCATGCCAATTCAACCCCCGGAGTTGTCGCCGACTGGCAACGCAGCCGGCATGCCCAGGTCACCCCGGATGAGGCACTGAAGAAACCTGCTTTGGGGCGGCGGATTTCCGTCACCAAGGCGCCGGACAAACTCAATGCCACGGTGGTGGGGTGTGCCGAGTGCCACGTCAGCAATTCCAAGAAGCACAAAGACGCTTTCGATCATAACGGGGCTCAAGTTCATGTAGTGGTGACTCCTGAAGATTGCGCTGTCTGTCACCCCACGGAGATGAACCAATACGGCAAGAATCTGATGTCTCATGCCCACATCAATCTGGCGCGCAATCCGCTGTATCAGGACCTGGTCAAGAGTATCAACGGCGTTCCTACCTTTAAGGACATGAAGGTGTCTGTCGAGGCTCCGGATGCTGAAACCAATGCCGAATCCTGCTACCATTGCCATGGAACAGTGATCGAGGTAACCGGAACCGTGACCAGGCAGACCAAAGACGGGGATATGGAGTTTCCGGTCCTCTCCGGCTGGCCGAATCAAGGCGTCGGCCGGATTAACCCGGACGGGAGCCTGGGCTCTTGTACTTCCTGTCACGCCCGGCACCAGTTTTCCATTACCATGGCTCGGAAACCATATACTTGTTCCCAATGCCATAAGGGCCCGGATGTTCCGGCTTACGCCGTCTATCAGGTCAGTAAACACGGGAATCTCTTTTCCTCCGTGGGGAGTGAGTGGAACATGAGCGCCGTCCCCTGGACCGTTGGTAAAGATTTTACCGCCCCCACCTGTGCCGCATGTCACGTTAGCCTGCTGACCAATGCCAGCCAGGAGACTATTGTGGAACGGACCCACCAGATGAATGACCGTAATTCATGGCGGCTGGTGGGGCTGGGCTATGCCCATGCCCATCCTAAATCCCCTGACACCAGCATTATCCGCAATAAAGCGGGCCTATCCCTGCCGACGGAGCTGACGGGTGAACCGGCTGGAACTTATCTGATCAGTCCGGCGGAACAGTTCGCCCGCCTCCGGGTCATGAAAAAAGTCTGCAATTCTTGTCACAGCCGGGGCTGGGTGGACAAGCATTTCGACCGTCTGGACAATACCGTTGATAAGACAAATAAATCAACTCTGGCGGCGACCCAAATCTTGCTGACCGCCTGGGACCGGGGCGCGGCCAAAGGACCGGCTCAAGGTGACAGCATGTTTAATGAGGCCATAGAGAAGAAATGGGTAGAGCAATGGATGTTCTATGCCAACTCCACCCGTTTTGCCTCGGCCATGGCCGGCGCCGACTATGGTGTTTTCCAGCGGGGTCGGTGGGACATGGCCAAAGACATCGAAGAAATGGTCGACTGGCTCAAATTCAAGCTTAATGATAAAAGTAATCATGAGACACTAGACAAACAAACCGGAACTAAATAGCCAATACGAGCTTAGGAGGTCAAAATGTCAAATAAAAAATATTCAGTTAGAGCCGAGTGCCCCCAATGCGCCTGTGGTTCCACCAGTCATTTAACACCGGAGGTTCTCAGGTCAAAATTCATAGGGAACGAGAAAGAAGTCGACGTCCTGTGCCCGATGTGCGGAGCAAAACACAAAGGGGAGTTGGTTGAAGGCGAAGAAACGGAGCAAGGCGGCAAATGAAAGTACTCGGCATTTATGGCAGTCCCCGCAAAGGCGGCAACACCGACCTGCTCTTGGACCGCGTCTTGGAGGGGGCTAAGTCGGTCGGCGCCGAAATTCTCACGGTCTATGCTCGAAACCTGAAAATGACCGGGTGTCTGGAATGCGGCGGGTGTGATGAGACGGGAGTGTGTGTCGTGGATGACGGCATGACCGACGTTTATCCGCTGCTCCAGGAGGCTGAGATCATCTTTTTGGGTACGCCCATTTTCTTTTACGCCGCTCCGGCTCAGGTTAAGGCCGTTATCGACCGCAGCCAGGCCATGTGGTCTAAGCGGAAGCTGGCCAAACCCCCTAAAGAATGGTCAAATTATACCAGCGGCAAGGGTTACATGATTGCCTGCGGCGCCACCAAGGGCAAGAACCTCTTTGAAGGATTGGAGCTGATGGCCAAATACTTCTTTGACGCCCTGGACATGTCCTATGAGGGAAGCCTGACTTTCAGAAAAATCGAAGGCAAGACGGCGATTTTGGAGCACCCCACCGCCATTAATGAGGCGTTTGACTTTGGCCGCCGTGCCGTGACCGGGGATAAGTAATTCGACAATCCTTGGATCGGGGGGCGCGTCTCCCTGATTTTATTGCCGACTACCTATTCAGACTTCTTTGAACCAGATCTACAAGGAGAAAAAATATGCCCAAAGCCCTCGTCGTCTATGCCACCCGATCCGGCGAGACCAAAAAATTAGGAGAACTTATCGCCGAAGGAATGCGTTTTGCCGGGATTGATGTGACCGTCAGCGACGTTACCCAGGTTAAGAAAGTTGTGGACCTTGAGGGCTATGACGCCTATGTCTTTGGCTCGGCCACGTACCATGGTGAGATGGTTGATCCGATGAAAACCATGCTGTTTCTGGCCGAGAAAGTAAATCTGGAAGGAAAAATCGGCGGGGCCTACGGCGCCTTTGGCTGGAGCGGTGAGGCCCCTGGTCGGATTTTCGACACGATGAAGTATGTCTTCAAGATGGATATGGTCGTTGATCCCATGAAATTAAAGTCCGCTTCCTTACAAGGCGGGATGAAAATGTGCCATGATTACGGAAAGAGTATCGCTGGCAAGCTGGCCGCCTGATGCCCTCGTTTGGGATAGAACCATCTGGGGACAAGCGAAACGATACCCTGGATGTAAGGCGTCTCTTATTCGGACTTGTAATCTGTTTAAATCTGTCGTTCAACCAAAAGGAGACCAGAACAATGGAGAAATACGTGTGTTCAATTTGCGGTTATGTTTATGATCCGGCTAACGGCGATCCCGATAACGATGTCCCGGCCGGTACCAAATTTGAAGATATCCCGGACGATTGGCACTGTCCTGTGTGTGGTGCGTCAAAAGATATGTTTGAGAAAGAGTAGGCAGGGGACTCCGTAACCAGCCACCAATTGAAAGGAGAGTGTGGAAATGATTTATGGCTTCAATGCCGGTGAAGTTTTTCAAATGGCCATCGAGATCGAAGAAAACGGCAAGGCCTTTTATGACCAGGCCGGGCAGAAGATAACTGATCCCCAGGTTAAGGAGCTATTTGCCGCCCTGGCCCAGGAAGAGGTAGCCCATAAGGCCCAATTCATATCTCTTAAAGACAAACTTCCGGCCGATGCCGTCGGACAGACGGTCTATGACCCAGAAAATGAAATCAACCAATATCTTAAGATGATGGCTGATCTTAACGTGTTCAGAACCGATAAGCAAGTAGCCGATCAGGTAGCCTGGGTCAAGAGCGCGGCCGAGGCTCTGCATCTGGCTATGCAATTTGAAAAGGATTCGATAGTCTTCTTTCTGAGCCTGCAGGATAGCACCGAAGAACCACAGGGCCGGCAACTGATCGGCCAACTGGTCAAGGAAGAACAGCAACACCTGAAACGGTTATCTATCCAACTGAAGAATCTGGACAATTGAATAATTCAGTGAAATGTTTGTTCGGAAGGACGATCGGAGCCGGGGTTGATGGTTGTCCCGTTCGCCGGACGCGTCAAATATAAACGGAGGAAATCGGATGAAACCGATTGAGATTAAGAAGGATATTTACTGGGTTGGGGCCATCGACTGGGATATCCGCGATTTTCACGGCTATTCTACCTACAAAGGCTCGACCTATAACGCCTATCTCATCATTGATGACAAGGTCACCCTGTTTGATACCGTGAAAAAGGGGTTTAAAAGTGACCTGCTGCACCGCATTCATAACATTATCGACCCGCGGAAAATTGATTACATCGTGGTTAACCATGTGGAAATGGACCATTCCGGATCCTTACCGGAGATCATTGACCTGGTGAAACCGGAGAAAGTGTTTTGCTCGCCCATGGGCCAGAAAAACCTGTTGGATCATTTTCATCGGCCGGACTGGCCCTTTCAGGTGGTCAAGTCGGGTGACACTATCAATCTGGGCAAGCTGAACGTCCATTTTCTGGAGACACGGATGCTCCATTGGCCGGACAGCATGTTCTCTTATATCCCGGAAGAGTCCCTGCTCATCTCCAGTGATGCCTTTGGACACCACTGGGCCACCAGCGAGCGGTTTGACGATGAAGTGGATGAACCGGAGCTTTTCGCCCACTGCGCCAAATATTACGCCAATATCCTGCTGCCTTATTCACCCCTGGTCCAAAAGCTGCTGGCCACTGTGACGCAAATGGGGATTAAGATCGATACCATTGCGCCCGACCATGGCGTTATCTGGCGGACCAATCCCGGTAAGATCATTGCGGCCTACGCGGCCTGGAGCCGGCAACTGGCCAAGCCAAAGGCTATTATAGTCTATGATACCATGTGGCACAGCACTGAAAGTATGGCCAAGGCCGTGGCCGACGGCTTAGTGGAGGAAGGCATAAGCGTCAAGTTGATGGACTTGCAAGTAAATCATCGGAGCGATGTGGTGACCGAGATGCTGGATGCTAAGGCGTTGATTTTCGGCTCGCCCACCCTGAACAACGGGATGATGCCTATGCTTAGTGATATACTTTGTTATATCAAAGGGCTAAGGCCGACAGGCAAGATCGGCGCGGCCTTTGGATCCTATGGTTGGAGCGGCGAAGCGGTGGGTCTGATCAATAAATGGATGGAAGAGATCAAGATCGAACTGGTTGATCCCGGCGTCAAAGTCAAGTATGTCCCGGATCATGCCGGGTTACACCCCTGTGTCGAATTGGGCCGCAAGGTGGGCAAAATGATCAAAGACGCGGTTTAACAACCTCCGGCCAGGGGAGGTTTACCTTGGGGGATCAGCCTGAGCCCGGCCAACTCAAAGGGAGCAAATTGCACGTCCAAGCTCGTGGGAAGAGAATCAAATTCGAGATATTCCAGTTGCTTCAATCACCTGATGCCGCTTTGGGCCTAGACGCTATAGCCCGGTTTCCCGTCCGGCAGGTCGTTAATCCTCTATTTTTGGCCCTGTGCAGTGGCGACGAGCAGGTCAAATGGCGGGCTGTTACGGCCATGGGCCGGGTGGTGGGACAACTGGCGGATGAAGACATGGAAGCCGCCCGAGTGGTGATGCGACGCTTCATGTGGAATCTGAATGATGAATCCGGCGGTATCGGTTGGGGTTGCGCTGAGGCGATGGGTGAAATCATGGCTGGTCAGGCCTGGCTGGCCTCGGAATATGTCCACATACTGTTATCCTACATTCAACCCGACGGAAACTACCTGGAACACCCGTTACTCCGCCGGGGTGCTCTTTGGGGGTTAGGCCGGCTGGCTCAGACCCGGCCGCAACTGCTTAATCAATGGGAGGCCGCCCGGCATTTGAGGCCCTACCTGGAAGACGGAGATGCCTCGGCCCGCGGCCTGGCTATCTGGTCTTTGGGCCTGCTTGGGGCCTGTCCGGTCCGGTCGGGAGTTGAGGCTCTGTTGTCGGATGAGGCTGAGATGCAGCTTTATCGTGATGGCCGCCTGGTTTCTTGCCGGATTAAGGACCTGGCCGCAGAGGCCTGGTCCAGGTTGTGAGGGGTGCGGGTTGTGTGTCATTGTTAGCCCAGGGCACCGCCTGGAATATGATTCATATAGCTCGACCCTTAAAAAGTCGAACCATGGTTAACCACGACTAACGTATTTGGGAGGTCAGACGCGATGATTCACGAGAAAATGCAGCAGGCCATCAATGAACAAATCAATGCCGAGCTTTACTCATCTTACCTATACCTGTCCATGACTTCATTTTTTTATTCCATCAACTTACCAGGGTTTGCCAACTGGATGCGGGTTCAAACCCAGGAAGAATTGGTTCATGCCATGAAGTTTTATGACTACCTGGCCAGCCGCGGGGGCAGAGTGATTCTGAAACCGGTTGAAGGAGTGCCGACCTCCTGGGAATCGCCTTTGGCCGTGTTTGAAGATGCTTACAAGCATGAACAAAAGGTCACCGGTTTGATCAATAAGTTAGTCGATCTGGCCATAGAAATCAGTGATCACGCCACTAATACCTTCTTGCAATGGTTTGTCAACGAACAGGTGGAAGAAGAAGCCAGCGCCGATGGGGTGGTCCAAAAACTGCGTCTAATGGGCGGTCAGGGATCTGCCTTGTTTATGATCGATCAGGAACTGGCTACCAGGATGTTTACCCCACCCGCCAAGACCAGGGCCGCCTGAGCCCGGTCGGTTTGGTGAACGATCGGATGATTGACCGGGTAGCCCCTTACATTATAGCCTTTATTTACGCATTAACCTGTCGGAACGTTTAGGAGGTCGGTTATGAGCCAGGCAAAAGAACGGGTTTTAGACATGTGCACCAAGGCGCTGCAAATTGAAGCAGATGGAAAAGCTTTTTATCAGCGGGCCGCGGAGATGTGCCATAACAAGCTGGGGAAGGAAGTGTTCTCAATGCTCATGGCCGATGAAGTGGTTCACGCCAAACGCATCCAGA
>JADFYC010000135.1 GCA_015233295.1 Deltaproteobacteria bacterium
AGAGTCCAGGGCCAGATTCTTATAGTTCCCAGTAGTCAGTTTTTCAAGTCGGTAGGATCCATCACCCATTATATACACTTCCCATGATTTGTCTCCGGTAACTTTTATGCCGATCATCTATCTCCAAATTCGATCCTGTAACTTTCCATCTCGTCCATCGGTATCCGCGGCGGCGTTACTAAACCTGGTCACCGGCCAGGTCGTGGGCGAACCGCTGCCTGGCTTTCGGACCACGATCCCGGTAGTGCTATTGGTGATGGTGAAGTCAACTGAGACCGGCTGCGAGGTAAACATTCCTGTGCCGGCAATGTGATTCGGTGTGGCGGCAGGGTCAAAAAAGACTTCGCAGGTCTGGGCGTCATTACTCAAAAGCAGGATAGCCCCCCCGTTGGTATAGCGCTGTAGGTAGAAGTTCCGGTTCCGGTCTGCCGTGGCTTGCCAGATGCCGTCGGAAACGGTGCTGACGGAGGCGGTGCTGTCCATGGCCAGGGTCAGATTATCTTGTTTTCCGGTGGACACGCTTGTCCTGATGCCGCCGGCCTGGATGGCGGAGGAGAAGGTCAGGCGGAGCATAGAGGACCGGCCGCTGGTGGGGATGTCGCCACCCTCAAAGACCATCCCGGTCATCTTAGATGCATAGTAGGCGGTGATGGTTCTTCCGTCTTTGGATATCAGGCAAATGGCCTCACCTGTCTGGTATGTCTGAAAATACACCGATTCGCCCCCGGTCGTCTTCCACACCCCATCGACCTTGAAACCCGACGCTCCGGGGCAGTCGCCGGTTCCCTTCCAGCAATTGTAATAGATATTCAAAAGGTCGATGTATTCAGCCGTGGCTTTGACATTCCCGACCGGATTGGGGTGGCTGTCCCATTCATCGGAAGGATAAGCGGCGATGTTGTTGGCGATTCCTTGGACATGCTGGATAGCCCCGTTGCGGAACCGGTGATGATTGCCGGAGTCTAGACCCAGGTCCGTGGCATTGGGGCTGCCGCCGTTGCTGGTCAACACATTGTAGAAATCAAATACAGCCACATTGCGATAGGCGTAGCCCCGCAGCCAGTCATTAGCCAGCCAGCTACTCAGGCCCCGGGCATTGGCCGCATGAACCGCATCGGTGTCATTGGCCACCTGGGGTGGAGAAGTAATCAGGATAAACAGCTTATCTTGCCGGGCGGCGAAATATTTTAACAAGTCATTATATATGCCTTTGGCATTAGCGACAGTCATGTACTCGGACGAGGCATCCTGGCCCCGGAGAGGATTGGCCCCGATAGCCGCCGGATCACTGGGTTGGCCGCTCAGGTAGGAATTAGGAAAGCACGATTTAAACATAATGACATTGTTTTCACCTCCCGGGTCCGTGGCCAGCCGTGAATAGAAGTCCCCACTCTGGTTGCTTTCCTGATATAGAGCCGACAGATAGGTACCACTATCAGGGCTGTTAAACCATTCCCACCAGTTGCCGATATCGGTCCGGTCTCCGATCCCTTCCGGACCCCAGCCGTAATTGGTGTCGCTCACAAAATAATTGTTTTTCTTCAGAGTCAGGCCCAAGCCGCCATTGCTGTCGGTTAGCCAGTTCTCGCCCGTGGAGTGATGAATGAAGATAAGCTTAACCGGCGAGGCTGGTGGATTGGAATTAAACGCCTGACGCCAGGCCCCGGCAAAAGAAACAGATTGGCCCAAGATAATCAGGAACAACGAACATAACAACATTATCATTGACCGACTCATGCTCAACCTCCTGGGTGCTGAAGACCCTGTCCGATGCCCCGTTGAACCCCTTCTTCAAGAATTGTCTCAGCGATATACGGCATAATGTCTTCTCCTCGACCGGCGATGGCCCGGTCTATAAAATTACTCAAATCCGTTCTGGTTAGTTTATCCGAGCGTAGCAAATATTGGGCCACAGCCCGGTCGGAGAAGACTTCTTTGAAGAACCTGTCGTGATGTTTAGTTGAGTTAGCCAATTTCGGCCTCGGCATGTTATCCGTTCAAAATTTCGACTGCTGGCATACATGTTCTCATAACCGGAACAAAAAGTAAAGTCTATCCTGCGCCGACCTCACCAGCGATTAACCGGCGGGCCGAAAGTCTTTCGCCTTAACATCCGATACCTTATAATCGCATTCCTTTGCTCACAGGTACTGAAAGCCGTACATCGAAGCCACGGCCTAAAGGGACGAAAAAGGCGGATGATACGACGGGGACAACTTATACGGATAGCTACTTTAGGAGAGAATTACACTTTGAAAACCGCAACCATGGTTTGGAGTTTTTCGGCCAGGTGGGATAACTCCGAGGCCGTGGCTTTGACTTGGGAAGAATCGGTAAACAGGCCTTGGGCGGAAAGATGAACTTCGGAGATGTTATCGGCGGTTTCTGTGGCGGCTTCGGCTAGCTGAGATATATTTTCACTGACTTGACCAATGCCTTGGGAGACCTGGACGACGTTATGGGCGATGTCGTTGGTCATGGCCGACTGCTTATCAACGGCTGCAGCGATCAGGGAGACCTTCTGGTTGAGTTCGTTGATCGCATCCAAAATTTTCGTTATGTCTTTGACCGTTACGGCTGTATCTTCCTGGATGGCGTCAATTTCGCGTTTAATTTCTTCGGTCGCGGCGGCGGTCTGCCGGGCCAGGACCTTAACCTCATTGGCCACCACGGCAAATCCCTTTCCCGCCTCACCGGCGCGCGATGCCTCAATGGTGGCATTCAAGGCCAGGAGCTTGGTGGCCTCAGAGATATCCGTGATGGCTCGAGTGACTTTGGTGATCTCGGCGGCCGAGCGGCCCAACTGGCCGACCTTTTCATAGGCCCGTTTCACTTCAGCCACAGTCTCTTGAGTCATTTTGCTGGCTTGATCGGCACTGGCAGCGATGTCGGTGATGGTCCCGGTCATCTCTGCAGAGGCGGTTGCGACCATGTCGGCATTAGTTGAAGAGCGATCGGTGGTGGTTACGATCGAAGCGACATTGGCGCTCATCTGTTTGGTCGCCGCGGCCACGAAATTGGATTTGTGGACGGTGGCTTTCGCCCCGGAGGACATCTTATCCGATATGTCCGCCAGCTCAGCCGACCTGTCGGCCAGGGTCCGACTGACCAGCCCGACATCTTGGATCATGCGGCGGAGATTTTCGCTGACTTCATTAGTCCCGGCGCACATCCGGCTAAGTTCATCTGAGCCGTAAATATTGAGCGAGTGAGTGAAATCACCAGCCTTTATTTTGTCTGTAACCGTTTGCAACTTCTGGATAGGCCGATTGACCAGCCTCTGAAACAAATAGTAAATCAATAAAATAACGATGCCCAGCCCCAATGCCCCGACGATGAGATTGAGGTTTCGGGCCCGGGCAATGGATTGGGTCAGCCGGTCAGTAGACGCCCGGACCACCATCCCTCCCAAAATATTCCGTGACTTGCCATGACAATGGTAACACCGGCCATCATTGGCGATGGGCCGCACAATGTCGAGGTAAGGCCGACCGCCCACGTCTTGCTCCAGGACTTTATTAGACCCTTTTCCGGATGCCAGTTCCCGGCCGATCCCCTCGACGACCCCCTGGTCAATGATCAGGCCGACCAGGGGTTTTCCAATCAGGACCGGATCTGTGGCAAATCTGACCACCAGGTCAGGTCCGTATACCGCCACTTCCACGTCGGGGACTCGGACCTTTACTCGCTTGAATTGTTGTGTGACTATTTCGTTATTACCTATGGACAAGGCGTCCTCGATACTGCCTTCGATGGACTCCGATAACATCTCACATTGATGCCTGACTTGGTCCCGAAACACTGACTTCATACTGAACAGATTGAGTGCAATCAATACTCCCATCACAGCCACAATCACGACGGACAGAGCCGTCAGTACCTTAACCCAGAGGTGTTCCGAATAACATGACATCAATGACATGTTGGGCCTTTCGGTTAGTGAGCTCCCCCAAAGACTAGCGGCTTGTAGTTAAAAGTCTTGATCCGTTCCGGGCTATGACATTTTTCGCAATCAGCCATATTCAGTTTTCTTTTAATATCCTTAGCGTCCTCCGATTTAACATGCCGGCTTCCCGGACCGTGACAAACCTCGCAGCCGGGATCTTTCAGGTGAGGTGTTTCTTCTTCGGATCGAAATCCGCCCGGTTGCCCATACCCGGTGGTATGACATTCAAAACAACCGCGGAATTCCTGTTCCGTAAGCTCTCTTTTCATCACCTTTATTTTCGAGTAAGAATGCGCCTTCTTAGCATAGGCCGTGAAGTTCTTAAATTCCGTGGCATGGCAATCCTTACATGCCGCGGCTCCCACAAAAGTCCTCTCGTCGCTCGATTCGGCCAGGCCGGTTCCCCCACCCCACCAACTGGTGATAATCAGGATCCAGAACAGCAACCAACCAGCCGGGATAACCTTATGCCGCGAGTCAATGGTGGTCATAGCCTCCCCTAACGGACATTTAAATCAAATGGCAGGAGTTGGGATTGCGAGACACATTCTGAGCACGGGTGACATTCCTTAATGTGTTAAAATATTCTTACAAATATGTCAATACATTTTGGCCGGGACAACAGCGGCAAACGCGTGAAATATTTTTTTTTAGAAGTTTTATCTTGTCAAATAAAACAGGCAAGAAGCCCCCAAGGGACGACCCAGACTATCTGGTCAGAGAAGCGGCGCCCTGAGTTAGCCTGGTTCGCTCCTTCTGAGTTTATCTATAGTTAGCCGCTTCAAGAATGCCTCATGCGTTTGCCATGCGCGTCCCGGTCTTTCGTCTTGACACCCAAGTCACCCCACCCTATAATCACCTTCCTTTGGTCACCGGTCTGAACGCGGCGTCAAGAAATGAAAAAATGGTATTGTCGGAACGGTTGCCGGCCAAAAATGAAGAAACACTTAGACTGCAGCAGGCCCTCAGAGATAACAAGCGGAATTCCTTCGCTTAACCGGCCTGGCCTTACATAGTCCATTCTAGTATGCCTAAATTGAGTGGGACCATGTTCCGAACAAATGACTTAATTCTACTGCTGGTGGTTTTTTCTTCTATGGCCGCGGGAATTTTGTGGCCTCTTTTCGGAGTGTGGTTTCAGGCGTTCCCTGTTTACATGGTCATGTGCCTGTTGTTTTTGAGTTACCTGTTCATCACCCCGGAGGATCTGTGGGATACGGTCAAGATTTCGACCAAGACCATCTTTTACCTCACGTTATTGAAGATGGTGGCCTTACCGGTGGGGATATATTTCCTCTTCCGGGTCGTGTTGCCGGATTACGCCATGGCCGCCCTGCTCCTCACCGGGGTCTCGACGGGGGTGGTGGCGCCGTTCATCTCCTCCCTGGTCAAGGCGAATACACCCTTGGTCCTGGTCATGGTCATCATCACCTCACCCCTTACGCCCTTGACTCTCCCCTGCCTGGTCAAGCTCGTATCCAGCCAATCTATTGACATTCCCTTCGCCGAAATGATCAAGATGCTGGGCCTGGTTATTTTCATCCCCATTATGGCTGTGGAGGTTCTGAGACGGGTCGCCCCGGTCATTCCGGCCAAAATTATCCGACGACGTTATCCCGTATCTTTGGCTATTTTTGCTGTGATCAATCTCGGCGTTTTTTCCAGATATTCGAATTTCCTGCTGCAGCACCCCGCCACCCTGCTCACCGCCACACTGGTGGGTCTGGCCTTGGCCGGGTTGTACATCGTGGCCGTTATCCCATTTTTCGGGAAGCTTCCGGTGGCCGACCAATTGGCCGCAGTAATCAGCTTTGGAAATATGAATAACGTCTTGGTCATTGTCTTCGCGGCCAAGTTCTTCGGTCCGCTGGAACCAACAGTGGCGGCCATGTACCTGATACCATTTTTTGGTCTCATCCTCCCTCTGCGGGCATACCGAAAATGGCGGTTGGGTTAGCCGCCCCAGTTAGAGATAGGACAGGGAGGATACTCCGACTTCATTCATCGGCCGGAGAGTCCGGCTCTGCCGCGGCGCCCACGTCTTTATAAACGCCCAGTGGGAAGTAGGGAATCATTTCGTCGATCACGCGCTGATTAGCCCGGATAGAGTCCATCTTCCAGTTGGTTGGGCAGGAAGATAGGAATTCGACAAAGGCAAATCCCCGCCCTTCCAGTTGATATTGAAAGGCTGTCTTAAGCACCTTCTTGGCCTTCATCAGGTGTTTCGGAGTACACACGGCGACCCGGGCGGCATAGGCGGTGCCCCCCAAGGTGGCCAAAATCTCTGTCATCTTGATGGGGTATCCGGCGGTGGCCACTTCCCGGCCAAAGGGAGTGGTGGTGGTGACCTGTCCCGGCATGGTGGTCGGCGCCATTTGACCGCCGGTCATACCAAATACGGTATTGTTCACAAAAATGACCGTCACCTGTTCGCCCCGGTTGGCACAATGGATGATTTCAGCAGTGCCGATAGCCGCCAGATCTCCGTCGCCTTGATAGGTGAACACAAAATTATCCGGCCGGGAGCGTTTCACGCCCGTGGCCACTGCGGCGGCCCGTCCATGGGGCGACTCCAGAACATCAACGTCAAAGTAGTCGTACATGAACACTGAACAGCCCACCGAGGCCACCCCAATCGTCTTCTCCCGGAGCCCAAACTGATCAATCTGCTCGGCCACCAGCCGGTGAATAATTCCATGATGGCATCCGGGACAGAAATGAGCCGGTACGTCGATGAGACTCTCTGGTCTTTTGAACACTTGTTTCATAACTGATCCGTTCGATTATGTAAAATGTGTGCCGGCCGTTTTGTTTCGTCTGGATCATCAACGACCGATTAATTTTTCATAGGCCTTCTTGATCTCACTGAGCAGCTCATTGGGAGAAGGGATGGAACCCGGAGGCCGGCCATAGAACTCCACCTTGGTGGGGTCATTAACCGAAAGTCTGACATCCTCGACCATTTGGCCGGTACTCAGCTCCACCACCAAGCAACTGGGAATTCTCTCAGATATCCGGCGCAGAGCCGCCTCGGGAAATGGATATAAAGTTATGGGGCGGAAGAGGCCGACCTGCATCTTATCCGCTCGGGCCATCTTGACTGATGTCTTGAGAATCCGGGCCACCGAACCGAAGGCCGTGACGATCATCTTGGCGTCGTCTAACAAAAACTCTTCAAACATCACGTCCTTCTTCATCGACTGATATTTTTGATACAGCTTCCAGTTGTGTTCGGTCAGTTCACCTTCAGAAAGATAAAGGCTCTTAATCAATCTCGGCCGGCGACCGACGCACCCGGTCAAGATCCAGTCTTGATTATAATCCTTTCCCTGGTATGGATGCAAGACCACCGGTTCCTTGATCTGGCCCAACATGGCATCACCTAGGATGAGCACCGGGTTACGATATTCATCGGCCAGATCAAAAGCCTTCATGGTCAGGTCATAATTCTCCTGAGCGGTGGATGGGGCTAAGACGATAGTCCGGTAGTCACCGTGGCCGCCGCCTCGGGTGGCCTGGAAGTAGTCTCCTTGTGACGGTGAAATGCCGCCCAAACCAGGTCCGCTCCGGCTCATATTGACGATCACCCCCGGAATCTGGCTCCCGGCCATGTATGAAATGCCTTCCTGTTTCAACGAAATACCCGGACTGGAGGAGGAAGTCATGGCCCTGGCTCCGGTCGCTCCGGCGCCCAGCAACATGTTTATAGAGGCTATCTCACTCTCGGCCTGAATGAATGTACCCCCGATGCCGGGCAGGTGGGCGGACATGTATTCGGGGATTTCGTTTTGGGGCGTGATAGGGTAGCCAAAATAGAAACGGCACCCCGCCTCAATGGCCCCCATGGCAATCGCTTCATTACCTTTGACAAACTTTCTATCTGGCACTTTTGTCTCCTGATAACTGGAACAATTGCGGGTTGCAGGTTGCGGGTTGCGAGTTATTGTAACCATCCGTGAAGTAAATACTTTTATTTTAGACGGCTACAATTGTTTCCCTATTAATTGGGACCAGGCTAATCTTCGTTTCCCATTGCTTAGCATCAAAGCTGCCTTGTGACCTAAACGACGAATCTGTAACACGTACCCCGCCCGTAACCCGCAACAACAAAAAAGGTTACTGCTCCAGGTATTTATAGATAGTGTCTTTCCATTCAGTTTCCTGAGTTCTCTTTAAGAGGGCGCGGTTAATCGGCTCTCGCAGGGGACTACCTTCAGGCAAAGCAAAACCGTATGCCCAGTGGTCAAACGAATTGGGTAACACCTTTACCTTGCCCCGATAGGAATTCTTAATCCAATAGGCAAGAGATGGCAAATCGTAAACAAAAGCCTCGATCTTACCTTCGGCCAGGTCTTGCAGGCCATGGACCGCTTTCTGGTAAGATCTAAATGGAATACGGTTGGTGGTCAGATAGGTTGTACCGGCGGAGTCGATAACCGTCCCAACCCGGAGTCTGGGCAGGTCCTCCGGCCCTTGTACCGGCGGGAGGAGATGAGTTATGGTCAGGGCTGAGGTCATGGCGGCGGTGAAACCAGTCAAAATGATGATAGACACATACATCCAGATGACGGCTACAATCCGACCGCCGGTGGTCATCGGCACCTTATCTCCATACCCGACCGACGTCATCGTCGTCGCCGACCACCAGAGACCGGCCCCGATTCCCTTAGCCAAACTACCACCAAAATGTTGGTAGTTCTTCCGGCGTTCAAACAACCAGACGATCATCCCCACAAGCAATAACAATAGGATTAAGACGGCTACGACGCTAAGGAACTTAATTGAAAAGAGCCGTTTCATGGCCGTGACCCAGATGCCCTTTTGAGCTTCGTCCACTGCGATAGATAGCCCCGTAGTATAAAAAGAATGGGTAAAATCGAAGAGCTTTTCCCGCTCGGGAGTCATCCGGATGGGGGACACGGCCACATCGACGCCACCTTGGGTGATCTCCGCCAATAGGATATGAATATCACTTTCATGCCATTCATACTTAATCTTCAGATCAGAGGCGACCCGGTTCCACAAATCCACCGCAATACCGGCCCAGCGGCCTTTCTCGTCTTTCATTGAGAATGGAGGCAGTTCGGCCACTCCGACCTTCAATATCCGTTCCGGCAACGGATTATCGCCGGCCTCCGTTCTGAGCGGGCTTAGACATACCACCAGG
>JADFYC010000136.1 GCA_015233295.1 Deltaproteobacteria bacterium
TCTTTGGCCAGAACTGAGACCATGTAGGTCCCGATTTTGTTAGCCGTGTCTCCATTAGCTGCGATCCGGTCCGCTCCGACGATCACCGCATCTACATACCCGCATTTCATCACATGCCCGGCCATATTATCGGTGATGAGGGTGACGGGGATGTCATCACACGTCAGTTCAAAAGCAGTCAATCGAGCTCCCTGCAAAAAAGGCCGAGTTTCATCTGCGATCACTTTGACTCTTTTGCCGGCTTCCACGGCCGCCCTAATTACGCCCAGAGCCGTCCCATAACCGCCTGTGGCCAATGCCCCGGCATTACAGTGGGTCAGGATAGTCGCCCCATCATTGATCAAACTTTGCCCGTTGAAGCCCATCCGGCGGTTAGTATCGATGTCCTCAGCCAATATTTTCAGGGACTCCGCCACCAGTGTCTGCTGCAACTCTTCAACGGTCTGGTGGGCATTATCCTGGCCCAGTTTCAACATTCGGTTGATAGCCCAACTCAGGTTGACCGCGGTGGGTCGGCTCTGAACTAGGACACCGCCGATCTTCTTCAATTCTTTTAAAAAGACACTGGTCCCCTTGCACTTTATCCGCAAGGCACCCAAGGCCATGCCCATGGCGGCGGCGCAACCGATGGCCGGAGCGCCCCGGATGACCAGGTTTTTTATGGCCCGGGCCACGTCATAGTGGCTGCGGCAAACGACGTAACTGATTTTATGTGGCAAAATTCGCTGGTCAATCATGACCACATGATCATCTTTCCAGGATATGGTTTCGGGAGTCATTTTTTTCTCTCTTGGAATAACATGTTGGTGTTTTGATAAAATGTTGCGGAAATGGTAAGTTTAGTTCTATGTGTATAGAACACGAGTTAGATTATTATTGAAGCATTGTCTGAACGCGATTACCTGAGTTGGCCCGAGTCCACCGGAAGATAATGGCGTTCTTACCACCAACTGTAGACTTTGTCGCTTTCGAAAATAATGTCCACTAAACGGTCGTAATCGGGTTGCGGTTCATAGAGCTTAAATTCAATGTTTTCGCCTTGTAAAGATATTTGGGATACCAGGGTCTTAGTCACTTCATCCGGTTCGGTCTTAAATATATGAAGTATCTTCATCCCATTCCTCCTGAAACAGCCGTTGGTTACGGGTTGCGTGTTTTTGGTTACGGGTTGCGTGTTACGGGTTACATGTTTTCAGGAGTTAATAATTTTATTAAGCTAAAGGCTCAGGATATAGAGCGGCCGGCTCATCCTCCTCAATCCGGTGATTACCTACAACTCGCAACACGTAACCCGCAACTCGAAACATCAAAACGGCACGACCAGGTCATATTCCGAGAGCTTTTTGGCCAGATCCTTCAATTCCAGGTACTTCATTTTGTATCGTTCGGCGTTTACCGGGACGTTGGTATACACCTCTCCTTCGAGTTCTTCCAGCATCTCCAGGTTTTCTTTGAACCCCTGCTCTTTGTCCGGTTTCATTTTTATTTCGGTGTTAATGAAGCAGCAGGCAACCCAAAGATTCTCGACGCCCAAACCTAGCGTGGACCGAAGTCCCTCCCATTGGTCTCTCTCTTCCCGAACCAGTAAGATGACTTTTTCTGCCCTCATGTCTCCCCCTAAAAAACCACATAGCGGTCACAGTCTTCAATCAGCATCCCATGTCTGGCCTGAGAGGCGTAGCCTTTTTCGTCGATTCCCGGGATAGGTTTTTTGGGTAGTCCAAAGGCTTCGAAATTAACGTTGCATAGCGTCATTTCCGCTAATCCTTCAAGTTCTTTGAAACGAGGGTCTTGGGTTAACCTGACTCCAAAGTTGGTGAAGAAAATGATAACCTTTTTCCCCTTGGCCGAGGCGGCCTTAGTCAAGTTAATGATATCCGAAAGATGTTCATCTGACGAGACAAAAATGCCGAGAGTCTCTTTCATAGATTCTGTCCTGTGTCACTTAGGGTATTACTCCGCGGTTTAATTGGCCAATTTAGTCAGCCGTGTTTTCGGAGCCTGATGACTGAGACAATGACTGGCCCCGGCCTGCGGTGGGGATATCGAAAGACCTACCATCCGGCCTAAGAGGTTAGTTCCGATTCTGTCCGGGTTTGGTTCCGGCCGCCGCGTTTTGCCAAAAGCATGGCGTTGTCTGCCCGACTGATGATGTCATCCGAGGTGTCATGAGGTCGCAATGAGGCCACTCCCAGGCTGATCGTCACGGGGATCCGTTCCCGGCCAAAATTAAACTCAATCATAGACACCATCTTACGTAGCTTTTCAGCCACTAGGTGGGCTCGTTCCAGGGTATTTTCGGGAAGAATAATAAAGAATTCTTCTCCCCCGAACCGGGCAAAGAAGTCTTCCGTCCTAATGTTTTCTTTGACCACCTCGGCCAGTCCCTGCAATACCTGGTCGCCGTTAAGATGGCCACATCTATCATTGATGGCCTTAAAATGATCCACATCGAACATGACGAAAGAACATGGCCGGTTGTAGCGCTGGAATCGACTGACTTCTTCTCTGATGCGGCGGTTTAAGGCCCGCCGATTGTGAATTTGGGTCAGATCGTCTATTTCGGCCCGTTCTTCGGCCATAGCCACCTGTTCCTTGACTGTGACCAGGTTTGATTGCAATTGCGCCACCCGCTCTTCCATATCTTTAAATCGGTTTTTTTCTAACTTTCGTCTTTCCCTGACCGCACCTCGGATCAAATCCAGCCGTTTAATGGCTGATGCTTTCAATTCCGTCAAACTCATTTTTTGGTCAAAAGAATCGCGGATAATTTCCACTTCATCCCTGATCTTCTGATCAAGCGCCAAACCTGTCTTAAAAGCTCCCCGTTCTTTATCCATCAATTCGCCCAGGAATTCCTCTTCCATGGCCATCATCTGATTGGCGATTTCAAAGATAGCTTTGGTGGTTTCTTCTCTCTCGGCGATGATCAGTTTGATATATTCTTTGATAATTTTGGTAGTGGATTCTTTGTACCGGGCCAAGTGCTGAAGTTTGAAATCAGCGGCTAACTCTGAAATCAACTCGCTTAGGTCACTGTTAAACTGGGACTCGCTGTCGAGAAAGAGCTGCCGGGTTAATCCGAGCAGTAAATTTTGAAATTCTTCAGTCAGGCTGGTTAGGGTAAACCCATAACCGGTAACATCGCCACTCGTGACGGCTTCGGCCAGGTCAACAAATTTCAGACTGTAACCATATCCTCCATCACTCAGGTCTTCCTTCGTGTCAACCGTGACCATTCGTTTAACGGTTTTCTCGCCAGGAGGGGTAAACGCAATGATTATCATCTCGTGTTCCATAAGCCGGACGTCCGTGATGACAACACATCCGGTGTCACTCACCTCCGTGACCACCGCGTCAACAAAGGCCGCTTCGGAACTATCCTCTTTTGTCCTGGATCCTCTGAACAGAAGGGCCGAGATGGCCTCTTTTGCATCCGGGCGGATTTGTGAGCCGGGAGTTAATTCCGAGACCGCCGTGGGATAGGCCAAAAAAAGAATGGAAGTAGGATTCAGCGACACACTGAGGATCCGGCTTTTGAACCACAGAGCTTTGGCTCCATCCGAATATTTAACCGCGTAAGTTTTGCTCCCGGCCAGGGAAGTAATCGGCGTTCCTTTGATGGTTGGCAACTCCAGGGCCAAGAAGGCGCCCGCCTTGGCCCCCAGAATAGTAGACTGTGCCTGGATATTGCCGCCGTCCCGTCCCAGGGTCTCCAAGACTATCGTTGCTCCTAAAATAGGAATAAAGGCGAATTTCTTTGTCGATGCTTGGCCGGCCATAACTTGATCAATCCTTAGAGGTAATTAATTTATATAAGCTATCATTAATGGCCAGGTTCGTCAATATCCCTGTTATAAAATCGGCAGGTATCAGTGTTGCTGAGGGCGGATAGACTCCTGTCGGGTAGTTTTGGAATAGGTTTGGCCGAGTCAATCATTATTTTGCTGCTATTTGACCGTAGGCGGGATTGGCCCTGGAGAAGAGGTGGATGGTTTGGGCTGATTCCCATCGCGTTTGATGTATACCTCAAATTCATGACGTAGCGGCCAAGTGGCCAAATCGATGCCCGGGTAATGACGATTGACGATAACCTGCCACAAAAAACGTCTGGTCTCCGGGTCGGTTAACGCCTGATAGATCCGGGTAGCGTTTAAATCGAAGTAGCCTTGATGGGGCCACCAGACTAAATTGTAGGTCTTTTTGTCATATTCCGGGGTCATGTGTGGCCGCACCTGATCATAGTTCTTTGACCCCACAATGACCACCGGCATTTTGAAAATGTCCGGGGAGGGTTTGGCGGTGTAGAAATGGTTATTAGGATACAGCCGCATGTACCAGTGTAAAGGCCAGGTCGTGTCATCATCATAGGCCACGGCGATATTGCGCCCGCCTACGGTGCGCCGGCTGATAGAATCTATCTCTTTTAGGACCCGTTTGATGTCGGGTGTCCCGTCGGCGTAGCCCATGAATTCGGTGGCCAGGTCATAATTAACGTAGTTGAGCATCCAACTGTACCGGAGAGTCAGCCCAGTCAGTAGGATAAGCAGGCCGACAAAGACCACCCGGCCCCTCATTTTCTGATTACCTTGGGGAATATATTTGATGATTAAACCCAAAATAATGACGGCGATGATGAGATCCCGAACCCAGCGGTTGGTCGCATAGAGAGAGGCGATATCCAGTCCCTGAAATGGAAGAATCAGCATCAGGTCGAATAAAGCCGCGGCTAACAAGACTATGAGAACCAGACGCGTCGTCGTCTCTCGATTCCATGCCGCCTGCCAATCCTGACGGTTAAACCAATCGCCTAACCACCAGGCGCCGAATAGGCTCATGGGTAACGTAATATGCACCGATAGCCATGGCATCTTTTCCCCGGCCAGAGTGTAAGCCGGCCAACTGGCCAACATCCACCAGCCAAGGAACAAAAGGAAGTATTGTTGGTTTTCTGAAAAACCGGTTTTTAAAATATTTTTTTTAATCACCGCCGTCAGACCGGCCAAACTCAATATTGCCGGTAGGAACTCATAGATCGCCACTAACATGAAATAATAATAACCCGGCTGCGACCCGCGAGCAACACGATGTTGGCTCAACCAATATCCCAAGCTGCCCACCAGTCCGGTAAATATTCCTCTGGGGAAGTTGGTGAAGCAGGTGGTAAACAATACGATCAAGACAGACCAGAAAAGAAACATGCACCCGGCCCAGTGCCGAAGCGGCAAAAGGGTGCCGACGTTATTTTGGTTAGACCGGCGAACTGGGTTAAACCAGACCACGGCCAGGGCCACGCTCATGGCGGTATTGATACCAATCAGGATACTCGAATGGCGCATCCCGATGGGAGAGGTGTAGTCCAACTGGTCCCAACCCAGCAGGGTATGTCCTAACGGTGTTAAAAAAGGCGCCACCAGAGTGAGCATTAGTATGGCCAGGTCCAGATAAATGCTTTCCCGGATGCTCTCCCGATGGCGATAGGCGCGCCAACAGGCCAAGCCCACAAAAAAACCACCAAAGATGGCCCCATAAATAAAGCTGACCTCTTTGGCGGAAAAGCTGAAGGTCATCCCCAAGATCATCAGGTAAAGCCACCGCACTTTTCGAGTGTCCAGGTACCGGAAAGCTCCCCAAGCCCACAACAGAACGAAAAGCATCAGATAGGCTTCGTTACGGATATAACGGCTGTAAAAAAGTACGCCGGGACTTATCGTGAGCAAGATGCCGGCGAGTAAGGCGCCCAGCCGGCCGATATACCGACGTAAACGCCAGGTGACGACTAAGGCTGCCAGGCTCAAGACGGCGGGGGCTAACCGGGCCGTAAAGTCGGTGTCTCCAAATAGATAATAAACGGCGCAATTGAGGTGGAATAGAAAAGGCCCGTGCATCATCGGGTCATGGACAAAAATCCCCTTCTTGAATAGCTCATAAGAATAATAAGCATGGAGACTTTCGTCATGGCTCATGGCCCGGTCGCCCAGGCCGTAAAAGCGGAGGCAGGTAGCCAGAAAGAGCAGGATCACCCACGCAGCGGTCTCGGCAGTGACGGGAATCTTTCTTACCGCCGGAAACCGACTCCAGGGGGATGACGTCGCGGCTATCGGTGATTCAGTCTGTCCGGAAGTGGTGACCATAACTGTTGCGGGTTCCAAGTTGCGGGTTCCGAGTCTGGGCCATTAAGTTATACTCGACACGGCGGTAATTAACGCTTTCGAGAGCACCTGTTGGGTTGCCTTCAACGACCAACAAGTAACCAGTAACGAGCAACCAGAAGATCTTGCCGGCGCCTAACTTAGGGCCTGGATCACAAAATCGGGTAGACGGACGATCTTGCCCTCGGTGTTGAGACAGGCGTGGACGGTATAGCCGTCCGCCAGTGGGGCGGTGTCGCCCTCATGGGTGATTAGATAGTCAAACCTGAGACTGGCTCGGCGAATAAAGGCGATATTGGCTTCTATGACCAGGAGATCGTCATACCGGATCGGGGCCAGATATTGACAGTGGGCCTCGGTCACCGGCAGCCGAAAACCGTGGGCTTCAACTTCGGCATAGGACACGTCCAGTTTCCTCATAAGCTCAGCCCGCCCGATTTCAAACCATCTTAAATAATTAGCATAGTAAGCAATGCGCATGGCGTCGACATCGCCGTAGATGACCCGATAGGTGGTTTTATTTAGATCGTTCTGCATTGACCAACCTATTTATCAATTGCCAGCCGTGGGGGACCAGTAGTCCGGCGGCTTGGGCGGCTTTTTCGGAGTAGGGTCTGGGTTCGGCTGTCCGTTGGGCCTCTCCGGAGCTGGACATCAGAGCAAACGGTACCGGTTCCCGGGTGTGCGTCCTGACCTTGAGGGGAGTTAAGTGATCGCACATGATCAACAGCCGGAAGTCATGCCCGGCGGTCCGCAATCCGTCCAAAATGGGGGAGACTATTTTAGCGTCGAAATCTTCAATGGCCTTAAGTTTATCCTGAAGAAGACCGGTGTGTCCGGCCTCGTCCGGAGCTTCCACGTGGACAAAAACAAAATCGCCTTCATGCAGAGATTCCAAAGCCGCGTCGGCCTTTCCCTGGTAATTGGTATCCAGGTAGCCGGTAGCCCCAGGAACATCAATGACTTTGAGCCCAGCTAACCGGCCGATGCCTTTCAACAGATCCACAGCGGAGATAATGGCGCCGTCAAGGCCGTATTTTTCTTTTATCGTGGGCATGGCCGGGGCCGGACCTTGACCCCATAACCAGATGCCGTTGGCCGGTTTTTTCCCCGCGGCCAGGCGGGCTATGTTGACATCGTATCGGGGCAGGATCTGCTGGGCCCGGTTCATCAATTTGACGATCAAAGCCTCCCGGCCCAGCCGGTCAAGATAAGGGGCGATTTGTTGTCCTGGGATATCGTGGGGAGGCACTGTATCCGCCAGGGCGTCGCCTCCATCAATGATCAGGAGGTGGCGGTAACTGACCCCGGTGTGGAAGCTCAACCCCGGCCCGGCCAGATCTGTCTTGAGTTGATCTATAATTCGGTCGGCTTCGGGGGTGGTGATGTGCCCTGCGCTGTAATCTTCCATGATTGTCCGGCCCTGGCCATCGGTGGCCAGTGTAACCAGATTCAGCCTAAAGGCGATCTGGCCCGGTTTCAACTTCAAGCCCAGACTGGCCGCTTCCAATGGCGCCCGGCCGGTATGATAGACCCTGGGATCGTAGCCCAGGATATTCAAATTGGCTACGTCGCTTCCCGGCGGCATACCTTCGGGGATGGTTTGGGCCAACCCCAGTTCGCCACAAGAGGCGATATGGTCCATGACCGGAGTCTGTGCGGCTTCCAAGGGGGTCAGTCCATTAAGTTCCGGGCAAGGGTAATCACCCATGCCGTCGCCGATTAGAATAAGATATTTCATGTTCCTCAACTTTCGATCCGGATGACCATGGTCGGGGGGACGACCACCTGGGTTTGATCTATTTCCGCGACGGCCGCCTGGACGTCTGCTTCTCGGGCTTCATGGGTCAGCATAATGACCGGCACGCCATTACCGACGCCTTTGCGGCCTTTTTGGATCACGGCGGCCAGGCTGATGTTGTGTTTGCCCAGGATACCGCCAATGGTGGCCAGGACACCGGGTTGATCCATGGCAGTGAACCGCATGTAGTATTCCATGACCAGGTCATCAATCGGTTTGAGTGACAAGTTGTTCATCCGGTCGGGCATGAAGGATAACGGCGGCACCCGAACGGAAACGCCATTCAAGATGTTCCGGCCCAGGTCAATCAGGTCTGAAACCACGGCCGATCCAGTGGGCATCCGGCCCGCGCCCAACCCATAAAGGAGGATGTCGCCTACGGCATGTCCGGTAATATGAACGGCGTTGTAGGCCTGAAGCACATTAGCCAGGACATGGCTTTTGGGAATCATGGTCGGGTGAACCCGGGCCTCAATTCCATCATCATGGATTCGGGAAATGGCCATCAACTTGACCCGGTATCCCAAGTCCGCGGCATAGGCGATATCCAGCGGAGTTATCCCGGTAATGCCTTCGATAAAGAAATTTTTGTCATGGAAGTCAACCTTGGCCCCATAGGACAGGGAAATGAGGATGGCCAGTTTATGGGCTGTGTCGATTCCCTCCACGTCATAGGTGGGATCGGCTTCGGCATACCCCAGGTCCTGGGCTTGCTTTAGGGCATCGGCGAAGGCGACCCCTTCAAGGCTCATCTTGGTCAGGATTGGCCGTCCCGTTGAGACTGCCGCAGCGCCGCAAGGTGGAATTGGCCGTGAGACCTTCCCGGATGGACCGGATCACGGGGATGCCGCCCCCCACGCTGGCCTCGAAGGCGACATCCACTTTTCCGGCTATGGCTGCGGCGAATATCTCGGCCCCATGGTTGGCCAAAAGGGCTTTATTGGCTGTCACCACGTGCTTGCCCCGTTTGACGGCCTCCAAAATAAATGTCCGGGCCGGCTCATAACCACCGATCAATTCAATCACAATTTGAATGTCCGGGTCGTTAATGATGTCATAGGCATTTGTGGTCAGGAGAGACCGGTCCACTTCGACACCCCGGTCCGTGGTCAGGTCCAGGTCGGCGATTTTCTTTAAGTTGATAT
>JADFYC010000137.1:0-8558 GCA_015233295.1 Deltaproteobacteria bacterium
CCGCCTGATCGACAGGAACATCGCCGCGGGATTCCCCCTGGGCCGCTACTACGAAGATATGGACCGGTCCATGCTGGTGGCGGTTACAGAAAAACGGACCAAGGAGGAAATCGGTCTGCTGGCCGAATACCTGGCTGCGGAACTCTAGGAAAACCGACTAAACACCTGATGACGGAATAGGGGAAAGCATGAGTCTGATATTCGATAAATCTGTGACGGGACGACGGGGCGTGACTCCGCCGAAAGGTGATGTGCCGACTAAAGGCCGGATTCCGGAGGCCTATCTTCGGGCGGCGCCGGCCGAGTTACCGGAACTGTCGGAACTGGACGTGGTCAGGCATTTCACGGCCCTCTCTAAGAAAAATTTCGGGGTTGACGGCAACTTCTATCCCCTGGGGTCTTGCACCATGAAATATAACCCCAAGTTCTTGGAAGAAGTGGCCGGTCTGGACGGATTTGCCCAACTCCATCCTTTGCTGCCACAATTGCGGCGAGGCGGGATGTTGACTCAAGGGGCGCTGGAGGTCATCTATGAACTCAGCCAACTGCTTTCCGAAATCACCGGAATGGACCAGTTCACCACCCAGCCGCTGGCCGGAGCCCACGGCGAGTTGACCGGGATGATGATCATCGCGGCCTACCATAAGCACAGGGGCAACCACAAGACTAAAGTCCTGGTCCCGGATGCGGCCCATGGGACCAACCCGGCCTCCGCGGCCATAGCCGGCTATGAAGTGGTGTCGGTGCCTTCGGATGATCAGGGGGGGATGGACCTGGCCAAATTTGAACAGGCTTTGGATGAGGATACAGCGGCCGTCCTACTCACCTGCCCCAATACCCTGGGTCTGTTCGACCGAAACGTGGCCAAGATCGCTGAAATGACCCACCAGGTGGATGGGCTGATGTACTACGACGGAGCTAACCTCAACGCCATCCTGGGCCGGTTGCGGCCGGGGGACCTGGGTTTTGACGTCATTCATCTTAACCTGCACAAAACCTTTGCCACTCCCCATGGTGGAGGTGGGCCGGGCGCCGGACCGGTGGGGGTCAAGGCTTATCTCGCCCCATATCTCCCCGTATCGCTGGTGATTAAGCGCGGCGACGGGACCTACGCTCTGGAATATGACCGGCCCTTATCCATTGGCTACATAGCTCCGTTTTACGGGAACTTCGGTGTCCTTGTCAAGGCTTATGCCTATGTTCTGGCCTTAGGCCGGGAGGGGTTGCGCCGGGTCAGCGAAAACGCGGTGCTCAATGCCAATTATCTAATGCACAAACTAAAGAAATACTACGAGCTGCCCTACGACCGGACCTGTATGCACGAATTCGTCCTCTCAGCCAAAAGCTTAGCCAATCGGGGCGCCTCAGCCCTAGATATTGCCAAGGCATTGATAGACTACGGCTTTCATCCGCCCACCGTCTACTTTCCGTTGATCGTCAAAGAGGCCCTGATGATAGAGCCGACCGAAACCGAGTCAAAAGAGACGCTGGATCTATTTGCCGACGTCATGATCGATATCGTCTCCAGACTGGAGCGGGAACCGGGCTGGGTCAAACAGGCTCCTTTCGCCGCCCCGGTCTCCCGTCTCGATGAGGTGGCTGCCGTCAAGAACCAGGATTTCGCCTCGATTTAAGGGGGCTCGTTGCCGGTTGCACGTTACTGGTTGCTGGTTGCTTCAACTAGCGACAAGCGACAGGAGCTTTCAAAACGTCTATATAACCGCGTCGAGTCCAGTGACAAACTCACAACACGAAACCCGCACCATGCAACCTGAAACATGCAACCCGCAACATGCAACTCAGGAATAGTATGCGGATACTAATTGCTGATGATAACTCTGTGACCCGACGAATGCTGAAATCCTTCCTGGCCAAATGGGGGTACGAGGTAATTACCACCAAAGACGGCGACGAGGCCTGGGAGGTGCTCAAAGAGGATGACTGCCCCGACATCGCCATCCTTGACTGGGTCATGCCTGGCAAAGAAGGCCTGGACGTCTGCCGGATGGTCCGGGCGGCCAATAAACCAAGCTACATCTACATAATTATCCTGACCAGTTTGGGCAACCAGGACGATATCATCGCCGGACTGCAAGCCGGGGCCGACGATTACGTCATCAAGCCGTTCAATTATGACGAATTCCGGTGCCGGGTCCGCATCGGCGAACGGATCATCAATCTGGAAAGGGAAATAATGCGAATGGCCGCCACCGACGGCCTGACCGGACTCTGGAATCGCCGGGAGTTTATGGACAAGATGGATGCGGAGTTCAAAAGATCCCAGAAAGAAGGCCGCTCCCTGGGGGTAATCCTCTCCGACATTGATTTCTTCAAGAAAATAAACGACACCTATGGACACCAGGCAGGGGATCTGGTGCTTCAGGAGTTCGCCGGTTGCTTAAAGTACAACATCCGCCAACCAGGCTTTGTCGGTCGATATGGCGGCGAGGAATTCATTGCCGGCTGTCCAGGGTTAACTTTGGATGGCGTGGCATCTCTGGCTGAACATATCCGCAATGAGTTGAAGTCATTATGGATCCCGGCTCCAGATGGATCATCCCATATTCCCATCACAGCCAGCTTCGGGGTGAGTGTTTTCATGCCTGGGGAATCAAGCGACAAGACGATCGACACGATCATCAAAAGAGCTGACGATGCTCTCTATCGGGCCAAGGCCGAATGTCGCGACCGAGTGTGCAGGCAATGCTAAGGCAATTTTCGTAACACCGTTAACTCCCGGCGGAGTCAAGAATAGAAAAGGCCCGAATATGACCTATAAAACCAAAAAAATTATTGTCGGCATCTTTTACTGGCTCAACCTGGCTGTCTTCTTCCTGGGCCTGACTTGCTTCCAAGAAACCGAATATGTCAAGCTGAAGGACGGTCTGATTTTCTTTGCCGTTCACTTCCTGATCCTGGGTGGAACCGTGTTCTGGTATGAGTATCTTAAGTATAAAAATGGACTTGAGTCATCAGATCAATAGTCCGTCCCGCAAGATATTTGCCAGGCCAACCCGAGGCTTGCCTCAATGCTGTTGAATTAAGCTGCGGCTTGATCATCTTCGGATGTGGTAAGATTCCTCGCTTCGCTAGGAATGACAACTTTACTTCCTCATTCAGTATGGTCCGCTTCTCTGTCATTTCGAGCGAAACGAGAAATCTTAATGTCGCGTCCTTAATTCAACGACATTGATGTCTGGTCTCTTTATTCTTGTTGAAAGCGAAGATGGTGGGTTAAGACTTCTGAGCCCTGGGCCTTACATCAAGCCCGGCCAACGACACAATTTTACATTGCATGATCCGCCCCGCTGTGATAGGGTGCGAGCTATTCGATTGCTTCATTTAGTCCCGACGGCGGGCCTGCCGATATCCCATAACCACTATTTAATAGATGAATAATTATGAATTATTGCTCTACAACCAATCTCTGTTGTTTCCTCATCCGGCGCCGGCGCTTCTGGCCGCTAATTGTCATCATGATGACTCTTTTCGCCTGCGCCACTCCCAGCGAAAGGGTGCTGCCGCCGATTCAAAAGGAGACCGTGCCGTTGGCCAAGCCAGCTCCCCCGCCCCGGGTACCTTATGTCGCACCCCAGGCCAAACAATGGGCGCCGCTAATGGCCCGGTTGATGGCTGATGGGTGGGACGAAACCAAACTCAACGATCTGTTTACCCGGCCTGACGTCAATTTTGATCCGGAGCCCATGAACAAGAAGCTGCGGGAATTGTACAAACTGGCTTACCGCTCGGATCTAACGCGCCAAATCCAAGGCGGCTTGATGGAGCTGGGGTATACACCCGGCGGCGTGGACGGCCTGGCCGGAGAAAACACTGGCGCCGCGATTACGGCCTTTCAACAGGTGCATGGCCTGGCCGCCGACGGGACTCCATCTGAGGCCCTGTTACAGCAGATCCAAGCCGAGCTGGCTTTGCCCCCGGCCAATCGGTTGCCGGCGAGAAAAACACTGGCCAAGGCCGTCTCTCCACGCCAGGTCTACAAACATTTTCTGAGGCCGGAACGGTTGGCCGCGGCGCGAGAATTCTACTTTGCAAATCAAACGGATATCCAGGGGATGGAGAAGAAATTCGGCGTCCCCGGTGAAGTGGTCGTGGGGAACCTGATGATTGAAACCGGGTTCGGAAGCTACCTGGGCAAAGACAAAGCCTTCGTGGTCTTATCCAGTATGGCTCTTTGTGCCGATTTCAGCAACATCGAGACATATCTTAACGACCTCCCGATTGACCCGGAAAGACGGGACTGGCTCAAAGACCGGGCCAAAGAAAAAGGTGACTGGGCTTACCAGGAATTCAAGGCCCTGCTCCAGTATGCCGAGGCCAATAAACAAGATCCCTTGACCATCCCGGGGTCCATTTACGGAGCAATTGGGATCTGCCAGTTTATGCCTTCCAATGCCCTCAAATACGGCGTTGCCGCAGATGGAGCCGGCCGCGGCGACCTGTTCAAGATGACGGACGCCATTTACAGCACCGGCCATTACATTCAGGGACACGGCTGGAACGGCGACATGGTCGACCCAGACAGACAACGGGACGCCATCTACCGTTACAACCGCAGTACCCCCTATGTCAATACGGTCCTGGCTGTGGCTGATCACTTGAGCAAAGCCAACAACAAAAAATTGGCCGCTAGATAATAATCTAGACCGAATTCAGTGAAGAACTTAGAACTTATCCTTATGGCTGAATTCGCCGATCTCCCGGCGTTTCGGCGGGGAGCCTTCTTTAGCCGCGTAACCTAACGGAAGCAATACTGCGACCTCATACCCTTCCGGGACCTGCAGAACGTCTTTGGCTTTATCATGGTCAAACAGCCCCACAATCACCGTCCCCAGTCCCAAAGAATGAGCCATCAGGCAGAGCGACTGGGTGGCGATGCCCAGGTCAAACATGAACCAGTCCCCAAACTTGGTGGTCACCTGTCCATTATAGTATCCGGAACCCTTCAGCTTGCCGCACAAGGCCAGGACGATGGGGGCGGCCACAACGGCCTTGGTGGCCGGATTGCCCTTAGCCAGAGTTTCCTGGAGTTTCTGCTTCACGGCCGCCTCCTTAACCACCACTACCTCCCAGCACTGGGTGTTGGCCCAGGAAGGTGACCATTGGACGGCCTCCAGAACCAGGTTCAGCAGATCGTCTGGAACTTCCTTGTCCTGGTAAGATCGGATACTTCGCCTCGATTTAATCACGTCAAGCAGATTGTCCATTGATGTTCCTCCAGTTAAAGATAAACGCCGGGATCAATACTAAACCGAGAATAGCTAATTTATTTGCGGTTCCCTCTGGTCACAGAGGTCTCGAAGGTAATTGTATAGCTTCTTGAAATGAGGACACTTGCTACTGACCGTGTCCGGATTGATTTTCTTGATTAACTCCGGGGTATGCATACCCTTTCGGTACCTTTGCTTGCAGCCCTTCTCTTGCGAAGATTCTATTATCAGGTCCGACAGCTTGCTGTCACAGCTCGTCCCGTATTTATTTAGTTGGCTGAACGACTCTGGTTCATCGAAGCCGATGCCGTTTTCGCTCAACCAATCGCGCATGCCTGCCTGACGCTCATGAAAATCAGGATGGCGAGCCAGAGTGTTGTCCCAATCGGCGATAATCCAGGCTTCGATCTCCGGGGAAGCAAAACCCACATATCTCGGTATTTCATCGGCTCCAGCCACTGATGAGATAGCCGCCACGAACATCCCTTCTTTTTTGTCTGAATCATGGCAATCCAGATCGTCTATCACCAAAATCAAGTCTCCCAGTTGTCCTTGCGTCATACAAGATTTCAATCGCTCCTTAATTTGTTTAGCCAGGCCACGACCGGTAAGACCATAGCCGCTGCCCCGGCCTGGTTTGGATCCGGGTTTTGATTTTATAGGCGTCTTCCGTTCAAAATTACATCCTGGGAAATTCACCTCCAGGAACGGAACCAGACCTTCAACCTCGGACTCTCCCCCTCCGGCGAAAAACCAGACTACCATGGCCATCCCCCCACATCGGGATCACCCACTCGATACAGATCACCCAACTCCCAGCCTTCGGTTAGATGTTCGGCCAAGTCTTTTCGATCTAGGGTCCTGACCGAGAAGTGGTGCTGATCCATCTTGTTGAAGCATAGGACGTGTTCCACGGAGTCGGTGAACTGGTCCAACAGATCGGGGCTATGGGTGGAGATGATGACTTGTGTCTGCCCGGACGCTCGCTTGATCCACTCCGCCAAAAGAGGCATCCAGGCTACGTGCAGACCAATCTCCGGCTCCTCAATCACCAGCAGCGACGGCAAATCAGGCGCCAGCAGGGTGGTCGCCAAGCACAACATCCGGATGGTTCCGTCAGACAGTTCGTTTAAATAGAATGGCTCCTTCACTCCCTGAACGTGCCACTCTAGGGTTAAGCGCATGCGGCCCGATCTGATTGGCCTGACTTTTCTGGTGAATGGCAAAACATGTTTCATGGCGTCATTTAGGATTTCCTCAAAATCAATATGTTCGCTGAATAGATTTTCCAGAACCAGAGCCAGATTATCACCGGAAGGCAAAAGCCGGGTCTCGCGGCTGCCGATCTTCGGTTCTGATGTCCTGATTTCGCGTAGGCTCATCTCATTGGCATTGAAAAACCTCCAACCCTTGATTCTGCTGACCAAATCACGCGTTAGATCAACGGATGGCTTAAATTGGTGATCATCCATATTCCCCAGACTTGAAACACGGGTCAATGCCAGGTCATCCTCCGGTTGATTAAATACTGCTTCACCACCGATCAAGACAAAATCGGCTACTTCCCCGGTGAGGCCGTCACTCTCGCTATGGCGGTAGTAATATCCCTTCGTGCTTTCAGGATCACCTTCGTACTTTGTAAAGTTATAGTCAAACCCCGGCTTGCCTTCTTCATGAACATCGTCCAACACCTCTTGGTGTATGGTTACAAGCTGCTGGCCGGATGGTACCCATAACACCAATTTCAACAGCTTACTCGGTGTCGCTGAATCCTCGGTTCCGAATTGGTAGGCCAGGGTTACGGTGGCCGGGCGCTTCACTGTAGCGTCCAAAATTTGAGTTCCACCTAAGGAATCCACCGCCTCTTGAAACGCGGTAATGCCGCGGTCGACGTCGGGACGGCCGGTCACGCATTGATTCAGGAATTTTAACACGGCGATAAAGTTGCTCTTACCGGAGCCATTGGAGCCGATGAAGATATTCAAATTGGATAGAACCGCACCAGGATCCAGGACCAGATTCTTATAGTTCCCAGCGATCAGTTTCTCAAGTCGGTAGGATTGATCTCCCATTATCTAAACTTCCCATGATTTGTGTTCAGGGCATCTTTTCTGCCGATTATCCATCTGCAATATTTAATCCCGTAACTTCCCATCCGGTCAATAGGCATCTGCGGCTGCGTTACTAAACCTGGTCACCGGCCAGGTGGTGGTCGAGCCGCTGCCTGGTTTCCGGACTACGGTCCCGGTAGTGCTGTTGGTGATGGTGAAGTCAATCGAGACCGGCTGTGAGGTAAACATTCCGGTGCCGACAATGTGATTCGGTGTGGCGGCAGGGTCATAGAATACCTCGCAGGTCTGGGCGTCATTACTCCAGAGCAGGATAGCTCCCCCGTTGGTATATCGTTGGAGATAGAAGTTTTGGCTTCGGTCGGCGGTGGCTTGCCAGATACCGTCGGAAGTGGCGTTAACGGAGGCGGTGCTGTCCATGCCTAAGGTCAAGTTATCTTGCTGCCCGGTGGACATGTTCGTCCTGACGCCGGTGGCCTGGATGGCGGAGGAGAAGGTCAGGCGGAGCATAGAAGACCGGCCGCTGGTAGGAATGTCACCACCCTCAAATACCATCCCGGCCATTTTAGAGGCATAGTAAGCGGTGATGACTTTTCCGTCTTTGGAGACCAGGCAAATGGCTTCACCTGTCTGGTAGGTCTGAAAATATACAGATTCGCCCCCGGTCGTCTTCCACACCCCATCAACCTTGAAACCCGAGGCCCCAGGGCAGTCTCCGGTTCCCTTCCAGCAATTGTAATAGATATTCAGAAGGTCGATATATTCAGCCGTGGCTTTGACATTCCCGACCGGATTGGGGTGGCTGTCCCATTCATCGGAAGGATAAGCGGCCATGTTGTTGGCGACGCTTTGGACATGCTGGATAGCCCCATTGCGGAACCGATGATGATTGCCGGAGTCTAGACCCAGGTCCGTGAGATTGGGGCTTCCGCCGTTGCTGGTCAACACATTGTAGAAATCGAATACGGCCACATTACGATACGCGTAGCCCCGCAGCCAGTCCTTGGCCAGCCAGGTACTCAGACCCCGGGCATTGGCCGAATGAGCCGCATCGGTGTCATTGACTACCTGGGGTGGAGAAGTAATCAGGATAAACAGCTTATCTTGCCGGATGGCAAAATACTTTAGCAAGTCATTATATATGCCTTTGGCATTGGCGACTGTCATGTACTCGGACGAGGCGTCCTGCCCCCGGAGAGGATTGGCCCCGGTGGTGGCCGGATCATTGGGTTGGCCGCTCAGGTAGGAATTAGGAAAGCAC
>JADFYC010000137.1:8666-9085 GCA_015233295.1 Deltaproteobacteria bacterium
CATTAAGCCGTTCCCTCCAGTTGCCGATCACGGGGCTGCCTCGGATGGCGTCGGGACACCAGCCGTAATTGGTGTCGCTCAAAAACTAACTGTTCTTCTTCAGGGTCAAGCCCAAGTCACCGTTACCATCGGTCAGCCAGTTCTCACCCGTGGAATGATGAATAAAGATGAGCTTGACCGTCGCGGTGGGAGGATTGGGATTAAGCACCAGACGCCGGACGTCGGCAAAGGAAGCAGATTGGCCCCAGATAATCAAAAATAAAGTCCAGACTAACACCATCATTCGCTGGTTCATGCTCAACCTCCTGTGTGTTGAAGGCCGTGTACGGTGCCCCGTTGAACTCCTTCTTCAATGAATGTCTCAGCAATAGTCGGCATAATGTCACCTCCTCGACCGGCGGTGCCCCGGTCTATACAAT
>JADFYC010000138.1 GCA_015233295.1 Deltaproteobacteria bacterium
TGTCTTGAGCCCGGATGGCCAATATTATATCCTCAATGGCGCCAAGCAGTTTATCACAAACGCCGGTATGGCTGATATATTCATTACTTATGCAAAAATAGACGGGGACAAATTCAGCGCCTTTATCGTCGATGGCAACTCCGAGGGGCTGTCGACGGGCCTCGAAGAGCAAAAGATGGGGATCAAGGGTTCGTCAACCAGGACGGTGGTGCTGGAGGATGTGAAGGTGCCTGTCGAAAACCTGCTCTTTGAAATCGGCCGCGGGCATGTGGTCGCCTTCAACATTTTGAACCTGGGCCGCTATAAGCTGGCCGGCAACGCCGTGGGCAACGCCAAATTTGCGCTAGAGCTATCCGCCGGTTACGCCAACGAGCGCAAACAGTTCAACCTTCCCATCGCTGAGTTCGGCCTGATCAAGGAAAAACTGGCCGAGATGGCGACTCGGATCTATGTCGCTGAAAGCATGCTGTACCGAACCGGCGGACTGATCGAGGACATCATGCACAGCGTAGATACCACCGGACCTGATGGGGGACGCGTTGCCGCCCAAGCTATCGAAGAGTACGCCCTGGAGTGTGCGCTGAATAAGGGGTTCGCCACCGAGGTGCTGGACCACGTGGTGGATGAAGGGGTCCAGATTCATGGCGGCTATGGCGTGATCGCCGAGTATCCCATAGAAAGACTCTGCCGGGACGCCCGTGTCTATCGGATTTTTGAAGGCACCAACGAGATCAATCGCGTCCTGATTCCCACCCTGCTCATCCGCAAGGCCGGCAAGGGGGACCTGCCCCTCATGGAGGCCGCTTCCCAGGTAAGAAATCAGGCTAAATCCATGGCTTCAATCCGGGAAAACGCCGGTGACGTGGTTCAGGCGGCCAGGGACATCTTTCTCTTTACATTAGGAACCGCCTGGGAAAAGCTTGGTCAGAAGCTTCTGAAGCAGCAGGAAATCCTCGGACGTCTGGCCGATATCACCATCGCTGTTTTCGGCATGGAGAGTTCCTGGCTGCGGGTCCAAAAAGCCCTGAGCAGAGACGGCGAAAATAGCGCCAGACGCATCACCAATCTGGCCAAAGCCTTCATCTATTCCGCCCTGCCCAGACTGGAACTGATCGCCGGAGAAGTACTTTTTGCTTTGGCCACCGGAAGCGAACTGGCCGCCATGCAGACCGACCTGCACAAGCTGGTGCAGTACACTCCCATCGATCTCATCGGGCTAAGGCAGGCAATCGCCGCCGAGATATCTGAAGCCTGTAAGTACATTGTATAAAACATGTTGAGACTGGCCGTCAAGTGATTCATCTGGAGTGTGCAGGCCGGATAAATTCGAGCCTCCGGAGAGATTTAGTTTATAATAGCTAACCATCTCCGGAGGTGAGATGATAGAAGACTCCTCCACAAGCATGACAAATAATTTCCAGAGTTACGCCCCTACCTCCCTTCATCTCAGCCTCCAGTTTACCAAACCCCTGAATTCGGCAGAACCGCGTAGCCAATCTACGCTCACACCCTCTTCCCTACCAGTCCGCGACCATAATTAATACATTTTTGTTACTTCCACCTTGGGACGCGACACTATTGTCAGCAAGGGGCGACTAATCCCTTCTTATGCGCATCATGGCCATAAAGATTATCGTTATAATTTAGGATATTGGATATAATGATCAAGTCTGGCACAATTATTGTAATATTGTGATAAAAGCATGGTGCATCCCGGGATAACTTCAACCTGCCACTCTTGAAACAGCATCAGCCCTATTTCTTGAATAACGATCAAAATGATGAACTGCAATTGATCCATATTCATACGGAATAGAAAGGCATCTCTGAGAACATCTAGTTGATCTATCTGGATTACTGTCCAGCTTAAGTCTATGGCACGATAATTGGGTGTTGCAAATAATAACACTCCGGCTGATCCTTTGGCTCTATAATAATGTATATTTTTTGATAATTACCTACCACGGAGGAAAGATACATGACCCGAAAACATCTCCCGTCGATTTTCATCTTGATCACGATGTCGTTACTGTTGTTGACTGGTCCCGCAATCCAGGCCGTTAAGGCGGAGGATACGATAAAGGTGGGGATTCTCCATTCACTTTCCGGAACCATGGCCATCAGCGAAACCTCTCTTAAGGACGTCGCCTTGATGACCATCGAAGAAATCAACCAACGTGGCGGCCTGCTGGGCAAAAAAATTGAACCGGTGGTGGTCGATCCCGCATCCAACTGGCCCCTGTTTGCCGAGAAAGCCCGAGAACTCATTGATAAGCACAAAGTCGCCGCGGTCTTCGGCTGCTGGACTTCCGTCTCCCGCAAGTCCGTCTTACCGGTATTTGAAGAGTTGAACGGGCTTTTGTTTTATCCCGTCCAGTATGAAGGTGAGGAATGCTCCAACAATGTCTTCTATACCGGTGCCGCACCCAATCAGCAGGCCATTCCGGCGGTGGAATATCTTATGAGCAAAGAAGGCGGCGGGGCCAAACGCTTTGTCCTGCTGGGTACCGATTACGTCTATCCCCGGACCACCAATAAGATATTACGCGCCTTCCTCCATGCCAAGGGCATCACCGACGCCGATATTATGGAGACATACACCCCCTTCGGCCACAGCGATTATCAAACCATCGTCACCAGTATCAAGGATTTTTCCGCAGCTAAGAAAACCGCTGTCATCTCGACCATCAATGGCGATTCTAATGTCCCGTTTTACAAGGAACTGGCCAACCGGGGGATAAAGGCGGAGAACATCCCCGTGGTCGCCTTTTCGGTGGGTGAAGAAGAACTACGCGGGATCGACACTAAACCCCTGGTCGGGCATTTGGCCGCCTGGAATTACTTCATGTCCATAGATACTAAAGAGAACAAAGAATTCATCAAAAAGTGGCAAGATTACGTCAAGAAACATAACCTGCCCGGGGGCGACAAACGGGTCACCAACGATCCCATGGAAGCCACCTACATCGGCATTAATATGTGGGCTCAATCGGTCATTCAAGCCGGCACCACCGATGTCAACGCTGTCCGGCAAGCCATGGGCTATCAGAAAGTTAAGGCTCCCTGCGGCTTCGATATCTCCATGGACGCCAAGAATCACCATCTGCACAAGCCGGTTTTCATAGGCGAAATACGAGCCGATGGCCAGTTTGATATCGTCTGGAAAACGCCTGGCCCCATCAGAGCCGAAGCCTGGAGTCCCTACATTCCTGATAGCGCCAAAAAGGTAGCCGATTGGACTTATCCCTGGGTCTGCGGCAATTGCACCGCCCCAAAATACAAATAAATGCAGTCAACCTTGAGGGCGCGCATCCAACTCGGGTGTGTTACCTATGTCCTCCCTAAGCTCTCCCTATCCCCTTGTTCGGCTCTTGGCCGCCTTATTCATCCTGGCCTTCGCTCCGCCGGGTTACCCCGATGAGGGCAAACTGGAAGAGTCTATCGGACACCTGGGCTCATCCAGCCGCCAGGAGATCATCGCCTCTGTGGAGGCCTTAAGACAATTGGGGGACCACCGGGCGCTTCCCGCCTTAGAGGCTCTGCTCGACCGAAGATTGCGCGTCACCAAAGCCGGGCGCATTTTAATCAAACTTAAAACCGGCCACGGGATGATTGACGCGGTGACTGGAGTAGTAATTGCTCAACAACTTGACGGGCTGGATATTCCGGTCATCAATAACCAGGTCAGGATCGTCCTGAGCCAGACTATCGCCAACCTCAGGCTGGCCTCACCGGATGCAGAGGTTCGGCTGGCCGCGGCAGAGGAGCTGCTGCTGCATCCTCAAGAGGAGGCCACCTCTGCCCTTCGGGCGGCCATCGACCGGGAGAAAACCACCAAGGTCCGTCGCGCCCTGGCCCTGGCCCTGGCCTTAACCGAAGTCGCCGGCGCCAATAAAGAGAGGCGGTTGGCCGCCCTAGACATCATTGGCCAGTCGGACAATCCCAACTTTATCGTCAACCTGAAGCCTCTGTTGGCCAAGCAGGCCTCGGGAGAATTCCAGGAGCCGGATGAACAGGTCAGGCAGGCGGCCAGATCCGCTCTCAGCGCTATTGAGCGGCATATGGTCGTGGTCGGCGTCATGCAAAATCTGTTCTACGGGCTGAGTCTCGGGAGCGTCCTCCTGCTTGTCGCCCTGGGGTTAGCCATCACCTTCGGTCTGATGGAAGTGATCAACATGGCCCACGGCGAAATGTTAATGCTGGGCGCCTATTCCACCTATATTATTCAAGGGATCTTCAAAGCCCATTTTCCCGATCAATTTGCCTGGTATTTGGTCGCCTCCATACCGACGGCATTTATCGTTTCCGGGGTGGTGGGCATGATCTTAGAACGGAGCATCATCCGGTATCTCTACGGCCGGCCCCTGGAGACGCTGCTGGCCACCTGGGGGATCAGCTTATTGTTGATCCAGACCGTCAGGCTTATCTTCGGGGCCCAAAATGTGGAAGTGAGCAATCCTCCGTGGCTTTCCGGCGGCTGGGAACTCATGCCCGGATTGATGCTGACCTACAACCGGATCGCTATCATTTGTTTTGGCCTCGGAGTGGTCCTGCTCGTCTGGCTATTTCTCAACCGCAGCCCGCTGGGACTTCAGGTGCGCGCCGTCACCCAGAATCGGGCTATGGCCGCGGCCTTGGGCATTTATACCTCCCGGGTTGACACCTGGACTTTCGGCCTGGGCTCGGGTATCGCCGGATTGGCCGGGGTCGCTTTGTCTCAAATCGGCAACGTCGGCCCGGAACTTGGCCAGAGTTACATCGTCGATTCCTTTATGGTCGTGGTCTTAGGCGGCGTTGGCAAGTTGGCCGGGACTATCTGGGGCGCCACCGGGTTAGGGGTAATCAACAAATTTTTGGAGCCTTTCACCGGCGCCGTCCTGGGCAAGATAATGGTCCTGGTCTTCATTATTCTGTTTATCCAAAAACGGCCTCAAGGCATCTTCGCCCTCAAAGGCCGGATGGCGGAAGGGTAGCCTATGCTTTCTCAACTTGCGCGCCTTCACACCAGGCGGGCCTGGATATACATCTTGTCCCTGACCATCCTGGCCGTGCTGGTTATTCCGGTGCTGAACCGGGCCGTGCCCAAAGACTCGGTTTTTTACCTGCCGGATTATCTCATTTCGCTCTGCGGCAAGTTTCTCTGTTATGCCCTGGTCGCCCTGGCCATGGACATGATTTGGGGTTTTAGCGGCATCCTCAGCCTGGGGCAAGGCGTATTCTTTTCCCTGGGCGGATATGCCATGGGAATGCACTTAATGCGGGTGATGGCCGGCGAAGGGGTATACCGGAGTCAATTGCCGGATTTCATGGTCTTTTTGGATTGGAAGGAGTTGCCCTGGTATTGGCTTGGGTTTAATCACTTTTGGTTTACCGTGTTGATAATTATTTTGGTCCCAGGTCTACTGGCCCTGATCATCGGCTTTTTTGCCTTCCGGTCACGCATCAAAGGCGTTTATTTTTCCATCATCACGCAGGCCATGACCTTTGCTTTGATGCTGTTCTTTTTCAGAAATGAGACTGGATTCGGCGGCAATAACGGGTTAACCGATTTCAAGCGGATTCTCGGGTTTTCGCTTCAAGAACCGGCAGTCAAAGTGGGGCTTTACATCATCTCCGCGCTCGTGCTTCTGATCAGTTATCTCCTGTGCCGGTATATCACCATGTCCAAGTTGGGCCGCGTCCTGGCCGGGATCAGAGACGCGGAAAGCCGGATCATGTTCTCCGGTTACAATACGCTTCACTATAAGTTGTTTGTCTTCACTCTGGCCGCCGTGCTCAGCGGAGTGGCCGGGGCCTTATATGTTCCCCAGGTCGGGATTATCAACCCCAGTGAGATGCAGCCGGCCAATTCCATTGAGATGGCTATCTGGGTGGCCGTGGGCGGCCGCGGTACTTTAGTCGGGGCCGTGATCGGAGCCGGTCTGGTTAATGCCGCCAAGAGTTGGTTCACCGTGGCCTTTCCCAACTTGTGGCTTTACTTTTTGGGCGTCATGTTCATCGGCACCACGCTCTTCCTTCCCCGGGGCGTCGTCGGATTGGCCGCCATCCTGGCCAAAAAAAAGCTGACCGGGCGGGATTCTCTTCAAATGATCGATTCTGAATAAGCCCGCAGGGACGCACCACGATATTCCATGAGGTACGGTAGATGGCTCTAAATGGCGCATACGGACACATTGCTAAAAAAGACGGTATGGTGGATACCAGCCATCGGACTGTCCTGTACGTAGATGGTGTCACCGTCAGCTTTGACGGCTTTAAGGCGTTGGACGATCTTTCTCTCTATGTTGACGACGGCAACCTCCACTGCATTATTGGTCCCAACGGAGCTGGAAAAACCACTTTGCTCGACGTTATAACCGGGAAAACCCGTCCGGATACGGGGTCCCTCTTTTATGGCCAGAGCATCGACCTGTCAAAACTCTCGGAATCAGAGATCGCCCAGGCCGGAATAGGGCGGAAATTCCAGAAGCCGACCGTATTTGAACACCATACCCTATTCGAAAACCTGGAGTTGGCCCTCAAATGCAACAAAGGGGTCTGGCACAGCTTGTTCGGAATACTTACCCCCATCCAACGCCGCCGCATCGCCGAAGTGTTGGAGACGATCGGTCTGACCGACCAGGTCGACCAAAAGGCCGGGTTACTTTCTCACGGCCAGAAACAATGGCTGGAAATAGGCATGTTGCTCATGCAAGATCCAGGGCTTTTACTCTTAGATGAACCCGTGGCCGGGATGACCCCGCAAGAAATAGAGACTTCGGCTAACCTGCTTAAATCTCTATCAGGCGAACGCACGGTCGTGGTCGTGGAGCATGACATGGAATTTGTCCGGGCCATTGCCCAGTGGGTCACGGTGCTGCACGAGGGCCGCGTCCTGGCCGAAGGCAAGATGGATGAGGTCCAACACAATCCAAAGGTTATCGAAGTCTACCTGGGAGAATAACGTGATCGAGGTCTGCAGACTCAATCAATTCTACGGCGGAAGCCACATTCTTTGGGATATCGACCTCAACGTGCCCTCCGGCGCCTGCGTCTGTCTCATGGGCCGAAACGGCGTGGGCAAAACCACCTTGCTCAAGGCCATCATGGGCTTAGTCCCCATTCGGAGCGGCTCCCTCAGCTTTGCCGGGCAGACCTTGAACGGTCGCGCCCCCGCTATCCGGGCCAGGCTGGGGATAGGCTATGTCCCCCAGGGCCGCGAGATTTTTCCGCAACTCACGGTAGAGGAAAACTTGCGCATTGGTTTGATGGCCCGCCAAGATGGGGTCCGAGAAATTCCGGAATCGATATTTGAATTGTTTCCCGTGCTAAAGAAGATGCTACCCCGAAAAGGGGGCGATCTTTCCGGCGGGCAACAGCAGCAGTTGGCCATCGGGCGGGCTCTGGCCGTTGATCCCACTTTGCTTATCCTTGACGAACCGACGGAGGGCATCCAACCTAATGTAGTCCAAGAAATCGGCGATATCATCACCCGTATCAATCGGGAACAACAGCTTTCAGTGCTTCTGGTGGAACAAAAGCTGATCTTTGCCCGCCGCGTCGCTCAATCTTTTTATCTGATGGATAAAGGCCGGATGGTTGCCCAAGGCCGGATGGACGAATTGCAGGATGACCTGATCTCCCGGCACCTGGCGGTGTGATTCTTAGTGGTCCGATCTCGAATGCTGTCATTATCGTCACCGAGTGCAGACAATCAGGGTGTCGAAGGGCCGGAAACCAACATCGGATTACCACTGGTAACACCAAGCCTAAGAGATCGCAAAAAAAAGGATCTCAAACAAAGTCTTTCTGTTTGCCTTATATCTTTCCCAAATCTCAGCGTCCGCTTTTGTCTTCCGCGTCCTCCGCGGTTGGGCTCTTTATTTTAACCTTGGGATAAGAAGCAAATATGGTGGAATCACGTCAGGACAAACATGGGTGGCGAGCAGAGCTCTCTCTGGAGTTCGGCCGGACCGGAGAAAAAACGCTCTTACGGCGCCAGACCCACCGCGGACCGTTACAGGTCCAGCGTCCCTTCTACCCCGAAGGAGACAGGGTATGCCATGTCTACATCCTGCATCCCCCCGGAGGCGTCGTCGGCGGCGATATCCTGGATATTTCCGTGTCGTTAACCAAGAATACCCATGCCTTGATCACCACCCCCGCGGCCGGAAAATTTTATCGCAGCTCCGGCCTCAACGCCCAACAAACCAATCTCTTGAAGGTCGGCCCCGGAGGCACATTGGAATGGTTTCCCCAGGAGACCATCTTTTTCAATCAGGCCCAAGCCCATGTCATGACCAGGGTGGATTTGGAACCCGGGGCCCGGTTCATCGGCTGGGATATCGCCTGTCTGGGGCTACCGGCTTCAGGTGAAAAGTTTCTGGATGGCAACCTGATTATGGGCCTTGACATTTGGCGGGGAGGTGAGCCAATACTGGTGGAACGATCTCGAATCGAAGGGCGAAGTCCGGCCATGACCGCCAGATGGGGACTGGCCGGGTATTCCGTCACCGGATGCCTGGTCTGCACTACGGATGATCGTAAAATCGTTGACAAAATTCGCTATGCCACCCAACCCCTGGCCGGAAATGACCTGTTTGCCGTGACCATGATCAGCGGGATGGTGGTTTGCCGCTATCTGGGCCCCGATGCTTTTCGGGCCACCCGGTATTTCATTACGGCCTGGGAGGCCCTCCGACCGGCAGTCCTCAACCTCCCGGCCTGCTTGCCCCGCGTCTGGCAGACCTGACGAGTTGCTAGTTACTTGTTGCTCGTTTCTGGTTACTGGTCTGGTGTTACCGGTTGTCCGCTCCACGGGCGGAACTAACTGGATGTTCGAATGATCCTTTTCTAAACCCCAACAAGCAACGAGCACCTAACAACGGATAACAAGTAACAGGTAACGTGCAACAAGTAACAAGCAACCTGGAGACCGATATGGACCTCTCCCCCAGAGAAAAAGATAAGCTGATGATCTTCACCGCCGGCCTCCTGGCGGAACGGCGCCGGGCCC
>JADFYC010000139.1 GCA_015233295.1 Deltaproteobacteria bacterium
ACACAGGGTCCTCATTCGTTTAGCTGTGACCGCGCCGGGAGGGGAGGTTTCTTGATACGGAAGTATTTCGTAGCCTGGGAATTGGAAGACAGATCGGGCCGCGATCGCGGAACCTAAGAAAAAGGTGAGGTCGTTGAACAAATTTTGGGCTTCACGCGGGGTGGGCGCGACGATCAAAAAAGACCGTTGCAGCTTCTTAAATAAGTGTGATATAATATATGGTTGAGACGAGCTGGTCAACCCGTAGAGATAGACCGGACCAGTCCCTCGACTGACCTGCTCGGTCAATTCTGCAACAGAACATTCATCAAGAGAACTAGTGTCAGGAAACGGTGTATCCACCACAAACCGAAAAATATCTGAATGTCATTCAATTCGACCATCTGATTCAGTTGCCCATGAGACAGAAACGAGGGGATATCACCCCTCGCCCAGTCTCACATTTCAAGCCACGAACAATCGATCAATCGGGCTTACTGATCAGTTCCACGGTTATGTTCTTTCTTAATTTCTCCAGGGCCTCACCAATAATCTTATGCTCCTGTTCAGTCACCATTTTTTGATAAATAATGCTTCGGGAGTTCAGGTATGAATTCTGCTTGCCTTCGGTTTGAGCTTCTTTCAGAATAAGGTACCAACCTTTCTGACCTTTTACCGGGCGACTTAATTCGTTTTCGACCAAAGCCAGGGCAACCTTCTCGACTTCCGGATCCTTTTCACCTTTGTTAAACCAGGGGACCCAACCGCCTTTGGGGGCGGTCGCCGTATCTTTAGAATGCGTAACGGCTAACCCACGGAAAACATGCGGCGTAGTTAGCATTACTCGGTCTTCGGCCTTAGCCTTTTCGCCACCGGCGGACTTTTGGTTGGCCACCGAATTCTTCATTTCAACAAAAAGTTTATCGGCCTCTTCCTTGGTATCAACCAAAATCCAGAACAATTTGAGGGCCGGCTTATCATAAAACTCATCTTTGTTTTTTTCGTAATACTCTTTCATCTGCTCGTCGGTAACGTCGACCTTTCCTCTGAGCAAATTCTCTTCGTAGGCCTTGGATAATATTTGATTCTCCGATTTTGTTAACTTCTTAACAAGGACTGGATCTTTATCCAGTCCGGTGCGGCGCGCTTCGGTAGCCAGGACCAGGCTAACCAATAACCCATCCAATACACTCAACTTGTCGCCCTCAGTCGGCGGTTTATCACGAAATCTGGTCGGGTCGGCATACAGCACCGCGTCCACGTCGGATTGGGTGACTTCATAATCTCCCACTTTGGCCAGGACTTTATTTTTAGGTGCCATCGTTTTTGTTTCTTTTTTGGCGGCGTCTCTTCGGGGCCCCACCGGAGACGGAACGGGTTTATCGTTCGTCGCGGCCAGAGCCAAAGGCGCCATCAGAAAGCACGCCAGAATAAGCAAAATTAATGTCTTACGCATGAATCCTCCTTATTTATTTCGTTTTAAAAAGTGTTATATCAAACAGTTAGAATCTACCTCCAGATCATCAAGTTTTGGCCCGAATAAGCATGGATTGTTCACACATGAAGGACCAAACCACCTCCAGGACCGTCCGTAGTAGCCTAAGTCCGAACTTGTCAAGCGGCTTGAATACCACGGCCCGGTTATCTTAGCAAGGCAAAAAATTGGAACTACACGTATTCTAAATGAAATAAATTTATCCTGGTCCATCAGCCGAAAGATCAACCTACCCCCCAATTCCACTTCCCAGAGGCCGGAAGTCACATGCCGGGCGGGTGATAAGACATGGTGAAGGCCAGGCCAATCCGGACCACGGCATCGCGTCACCGCTGCGGAACCGGAGAATCATATTTGGACCTGAATGTATTTCCTAAAATCCAGACAAAAGGACAGCCCGGATGCGCAACTCCCCAGGCTAACAATTCATAACCGTTAAGTTTGGCGTTTGAAGCTTGACACTCTCCGACGTTTCGCCTATATTTTCGGGATAAGGCCAACTCAATGTTCACTCTGTTATTTAAGCAAGTTGAAATAAGCTACCGGCCGATAATGGTTCCCGGTTTGGTCCACCTGACCAATCCTGAAACGGCAAATCAACTTTTCCCGTCCCTAATGTTACGTGAAAAAAACAGAAAGACAGGACCATGGATCTAAAGCAACACCTATCTGCAGAATTCCAGCTCCGTGACTGGCAAGTAGACAATGTCATCGCCTTGTTGGATGACCGGGCCACCATACCCTTCATTGCCCGTTACCGGAAAGAGGCCACCGGTGAGCTTAACGAAGTGGTTCTGCGGGAACTCAGTGACCGTTACGAATACTTGAAAGAAATTGAAGAACGCAAGGAAACAGTCCTGAAGACTATTTCCGAACTGGGCAAACTGACCGACGACCTCAAACAAAAGATAGAAGATTGTCTGGAAAAGTCAAAGCTGGAGGACTTGTACCTGCCCTACAAACCCAAAAAACGAACCAGGGAATCGGTAGCCAAAGAAAAAGGATTAGAACCGCTTTTGGATTGGATATTAAGCCTTTCTGATCCTTACGCCGACGTGGAAGCCGAGGCCCAAAAATATGTTGATTTGGATAAAGGGGTGTCTTCGGCCATTGAAGCTTTGAAGGGAGCCGCCGATATCTTTGCCGAACGGATCGCTGAAAAAGCGGAATACCGAGATTTAGTCAGGGCGAATTTCTTGACCAAAGGGCTTTTTGTTTCCAAAGTTAAGAAAGATATGGAAAGTCAAAAGACCAAATTTGAAATGTATTACGACTACCGGGTACCGGTTAAGGAAATAAAATCACACAATATGTTGGCTGTAAGACGAGCGGAGAAAGAAGGCGTGGTAGCTTTCAAGATTGAGGCCGATGAGGATGAAATCATCGCCACCATCTCCGGCCGCGAAATCAAGATCGGAGCCGGGCCGGTGGCCGATTTCCTTAAGTCGGCCATAAAAGATGCCTACGATCGCTTAGTCAAGGTGTCCATCAGTGCCGAAGTCCGTCTCACCAAGAAAAAAGAGGCCGATTTGGAGGCGATCAAGACATTCGAGAAGAATCTGAGAGAACTCCTGTTGGCCGCACCGGCCGGAAATGTCCGAGTCTTCGGAGTCGATCCCGGATTTCGGACCGGCTGTAAAGTGGCCATGCTGGACGAAACCGCCAATTTGTTGGGATATATTACCCTGCACTTGCATAAATCGCAGCGGGAAGAGGATCAGGCCAAGGAAAATCTGCATAAGCTGATCAATATCCACCACCCGAGATTCATCGCCATCGGCAACGGGACTGCCTCCAGGGAAACCGATAAATTCATAAAGCAGGTGGTCAAAGAACTAGATACTGATGATAAACCCCATGTCTTAGTGGTCAGTGAATCCGGCGCTTCGGTTTATTCAGCCAGCGATTGTGCCATCCATGAGTTCCCCGACCTGGACGTAACGATCCGGGGCGCCGTCAGCATCGGCCGCCGACTGGTGGACCCTTTGGCCGAGATGGTCAAGATAGACCCAAAATCTTTAGGCGTGGGACAATACCAACATGACGTAGATCAGAACCTGTTGAAAAAGAAGCTGGAGGAAGTGGTGGAATCCTGCGTGAACTACGTGGGAGTCAACCTAAACACCGCCTCAGCCGAACTGTTGTCTTATGTTTCCGGGCTGACCATGGGTAACGCCCAAAAGGTTGTCAAGCACCGCCAAGAATCTGGTCCCTTTAAGAACCGGCGGACGCTCCTCGACGTCGGCGGTATCGGGGCCAAGACTTTTGAACAAGCCGCCGGGTTTCTCCGGATCAAGGGTGGCGACAACCCCTTAGATGATTCGGCCGTCCATCCCGAGAGCTACTACGTTGTAGAAAAGATGGCCCAAAAGCTAAATATCCCGGTAACCTCCCTGATCGCCAACGATACCGTCCTCAGTTCCTTGCGGGCCGAAGATTACGCCAACGAAAAAACCGGCATCACCACCATCAAAGACATTTTAGACGAACTAAAAAAACCGGGACGCGACCCCAGAGCGACTTTTTCCTACGCCGATTTTCGTGAAGATGTGACGGAGGTGACCGATCTGAAGGAGGAAATGATCCTGGAAGGCGTGGTGACCAATGTCACCAACTTCGGCGCCTTTGTCGATATCGGGGTCCATCGGGACGGGTTGGTTCACGTCTCGCAACTGGCCGAGAAATTCGTCAGCGATCCCGCAACGGTAGTCAAGATGGGAGATCGGGTGAAAGTGAAAGTGCTCACCGTCGACCAGGACCTGGGCCGGATATCCTTATCCATGCGCCTTGATGCCCCCAAGACCGAACGGCGGCCTGATTCCCCCAAGGCCGAACGCGGCCCCCAACGAATTGCTCCGGCGCCGGCCAAAAAGATGGCCACCCTGGAAGATCTGGTCAAGAAATTCAACAGATAAAGAGCATAACGCAGAGGTGCGTCCTTTGCGTTATCCTAAAGCTATGCCGGATACTGCCCCAGCAGAATATTTTCGATATCCTCCTTGAGCAGGTCTAACCGATCAGCCATATCCGGGCGCCTCAATTGTTCACCCAACTTGTCTATTTCACTATTTATCAAGGCAATCTCATAACAGAATCCGCAAAGGTGCCGAACCATTCCGTCCAGTCCGGTCATACGGCGGAACAAATTGAGATCATCAACCAAAAAATTACTGAATACTTCTGAGGTCAAATAATTAAAAAAATCGACCCCCTTCTTCAACCTTCGGCCAAAACGTTCCAACAGGGTGTCAGCCAGGTCGTGCCAATCGTAACCCAGGGTATTGCACCTGGCACACCGCCATAAGCCGATACGTTCATCAAAATCTCTAAAAATATCCTCTCCCCCCAATAAGTCGACCAGGCATTCCTCCGAGGTGATCCGGGGCAAGATATCCAAGACGCTCTTGTAGGTCACCTTTAAAGACAACGCTTCCAGATGCGGATCCAGGACGTCTGCCGTAATATTGATGTGATATGTTTCATTCATCTGAGACAAAGCCCGGTTAAACAACTCATTGGGTTCGAAGAATTTCCTTTTCTTTCTCTTGTCATAAAACCTATAGGCGAAAAGCTCCAGATCCGGTCCCAAAGAAAGTAAAACCCGATTGCAGGCTCGGCCCCGTTGACGTTGTATTTGCACCAGATAGTAACACTGGTTTCGTTTCCTGACAATGACCATGGCCTCCTCCGGCAGTTAGGAAAGAGGATTATAACCGTCCGATGCCGAATTCTCCCATTGAAAAAAAGGCATAATGCGGAGGGAAGGAGTGAAGACCGTTACTTCTTAGGTTTCAACCCCAGTCGTTGGGCAATCTCGCCGGCCGTTTGCCTGACAAATTCATCAAACTTATCGCCGGTTAGAGGCCGCCCTGGCTGAGGCACTTCGGCCAGACCGGCGGGGTGGATATACCGGGGTTGGTTGATCAGTTCTTTTTTTGATTTCACCTGGAATTCCGGCGGAAAACTGTCCTGGAAGTACAATTCCTGGAAGCCGATAAACTTAAGCATGTGCGCGGTGGCGTCAAGTACCGCCGTCTCCGCCGGGTCGATCACCCGGTCGCGGACTGCGGCCGCCAGTCCGGCCAACGATTCTCCCCCCTGGGTGCAGGCGATGTGGCCGTGGCGGTTGGCCCTCATCATCCAGTCCATAATTTCCTGCTCCCGGGTTTGGACCACGAAAACTCTTTGCCGGCCGGCTAGATCATTGTATTTCTCGGCTACCTGGATCACCCGCGGCATGGACACCGGATTCCCGATCATGGCCGCCTGGGCGACTGAAGGCTTCACCGTAACAGGTAGGTATTTCCTTTTTTTATCATCTGGTTCCAAATAATATCGATAGACCGGGTCGGCATGTTCCGATTGCACGCCCACAACCTTGGGCAAGCCGTCGATAATTCCCAACTCCAGGAAATTAATAAACCCCGACATAACTGCGGTAATATTCCCGGCGTTGCCGATGGGCACAAAAACCGCCTTATCAGCCACTTGATAGTCAAAATCCTGGGCGATCTCATAAGAGTAGGATTCCTGCCCTTTGATCCGCCAGGCGTTTTTGGAGTTGAGCAGAGCCACGTGGTAATTGTCGGCCAGATTCTCCACGATCTTCATGCAATCATCGAATACCCCGGGAACCTCAAAAACATTAGCTCCACTACCCAGAGGCTGGGCCAATTGTTGCGGGGTAACCTTTCCGTGTGGTAACAGCACTGAAGATTTGACCACCCCGGCCAGATAAGCCGAATATAGCGCGGCCGAAGCTGAAGTATCCCCGGTGGAAGCACAAATTGACAGGAGATTGGACAATCCCTTTTTCTTAACCAGGTGATTGATAAAACTCAGGGCCACAGCCATACCCCGATCCTTAAACGAGGCTGAGGGGTTCTGCCCATCATTCTTATAGTAGAAATGTGCTCCAACCGCCGTCTCCAAAGGGACATTTGCCTTAACCAACGGGGTGTGTCCCTCGCCTAAATAGACCACGTCCGACAAAGGGATGTTCGGCCCGACCAGCTCTTGATACCGGAAAATACCTTTAACCGCAGGAAGATTCAGCATCTTCCGGTAATCAAAGATTTTTTGCCACAGCCAGCCATCCTTCTTCTTTAAGACATCAAAACTGCGGTCAATGATCATGAATACCCCGGAGCAGGCTGGGCAAGTATACCAAAGTTCATCTACGGAAAATTCTGCCCCACAGCCTAAGCAGCGGTAGATCAAATCACCCCCCACCTGGGGTATCAAATGGGGTTGGATGTCCTGTGGAAAGTCTTCGAGTCTCATACCTATCCCTTCAACCATGCTATTATTTTTTAGTTGTACCTCGAGAGGTTATAATTTTCCTTTTGCGATGAGGCCTGGTTGCTGGTCACTTGTTGCTTGTGATAGGTCGTGTTCAACGAGTAAGCAGCAAGCAACCGGCAACCGGTGCTCGCAGAAGCGGCAGTTATGGCCTTGCTACTTAGCCGGTTTCAGCCCAGGTGGTAACATGATCTTTCCCTCGGCAATAGATTCGGGATAGACGATCACCCGGCCGCCGGCATCGGTCCATTGAAAAACACAAGCCAGCGCCGCCTTCTCCGGATCCAGGTCGTAGATAACCTGCTGACCTTCATCAAACTTGATCCGGCCCATAACTCCCAGTCGATCCGTTTTCTTCAATTCAGCCACAACTGCGTCCGGTTCCACACTCCCGGCCCGCTCAATGGCTTCAGCCAAAATATAAACGGATTCATAAGAAGGCGCCGGACCGTGCCCCGCCTCCACTGACGCCCCCCACTTTTTCTGGTAGGCCTCTTCAAATTTCTTGGACATGGGGACTTTAGCCGAAGCGATGGCGCTCCCTAATTCAAAGTTGCAATTGATCGCTCCACCAATCTTTCCGTCAAATGTCTTCCAGGCGCCCGGGCCGGTCAAGGGCGAAATGAACCCGGCCATCAAGCAGGGCAGCTTCATCGAATTCCATTGCTTGACCAGGATCCCGCTCTGGGGCATATCAAATATAGGTAAAATCACCTGGGCGCCCTTTTCCCGCGCCTTGCCCAAGGAAGAAGAGAAATCGGAGGTCCCCGTGGGATAGGATTCTTCCCCCAGGACTGTCCAACCCGCCTTTTCGAAGTAATTCTTGGTAATCAGCTCGGCGGTTTTTCTGGCCCAGGCCACATCCTGGTTCATGATATACACCTTATTGAACCCAAACTCCTTGTGAATGAAAGACATGGTGCCGATCAGATACTTGACCAAAAATTTGGCATTCAGACAGGTCCGGAAAATATATTTGTATTTGTCAGGTTCCTTTTTGATCTTGTCTTCAGATGCGGGTGACATGGCTATCGTCGCCAGGGTCGGGACCTTGTATTTAATGATCAAATCCATCCCGGCTACGAGTGCTTCGGAGCGGAATGGGCCGACCAATAATGCCGTAGGTTTCTTTTCTAAAATGATTTTTTCCAGCCCTAACAAGGCCTCGGGAACCGGGACCCCGGGCGCGGCGTCACGAATGTCGATGGATTCAACCTTCAACGGTCTCTTAACCGGGCCGACCTTGACGCCGCCTTTGGCATTAATTTCCTCTACGGCCAGGTTCACAGCTTTAAGCGCCTCTTTCCCTTCTATAAAACCAGTGGAGGTGGGTACCCCAAGGATGATTGGCTCCTGAGCATAAGCCGCGTAGCCAAAGACGTGGGCGGCCAAAAATGACAAGACCAAAAGATTTAAATAGAAAATTTTCTTCATCGCACATCCTCCCCTTCTGATTAGTTTTCCATCAAGAGACAGGTTATCTTCACTCGTCATCCTGCCAATCCTCACACCCAACCCGGTTGGCTCTCCCGCCTGGACCGGTTATTGAGACCGGGCCGGACATGGTCGGGCCAAAAGAACGCTTTTCCCATGCAGTGATTGGTTGACCTTATCAACTATTGGATAACTTATCAACTGAAATTAGAGCCCCCAAAACTTTCGTCATCCCCGTCCCAAAAAGATGTCACCGGAGACCTTTCAGCCCTGAATGACCATCGCCATGTTGGTAAAATTTCATAGCCTAATTCCTTCAAATGGAGTATAGTCAACCTATCCGGCCGGCAACCCGGTGGCCGGGCAGACGTTCCATCGTTCCCCTTTCTTCCAGCCGGGCCAATATCCGCGGCCGAACCTTCAATGTAGTTATCCGCAAATCGCAGAAGAAGGATATCTTATGTCATTAGCCGCATCAAATAACGAAAGATACACCTACCGCGACTATCTGGCCTGGGATGACGACGAGCGGTGGGAACTCATCGATGGCGCTCTCTATAATATGTCACCGGCGCCGTCAGCCCGGCATCAATTCATTTCCATGGCCCTGTCAGCCCAAATTTACAACTTCTTGTCCCATACCCCGTGTCGGATAGCTGCCGCCCCATTTGACGTCCGGCTGCCCAAAGGCGACGAGGCGGATAACCAGGTCGACACGGTCGTCCAGCCTGATATTGTGGTCATCTGCGATCCGGCCAAATTA